>JANPJI010000134.1:0-2078 GCA_031425425.1 Rubricoccaceae bacterium | reverse complement strand
CGCGACGGCACCGGGCTACTTCACGTACGTCCTGCCGGGCGAGCGGACCTCCCAGGTCGCCGTCCTCGGGACGGTCCGCGCGCCGGGGCTGTACGTCGTCTCCGCCGGGACCGACCTCGGCGCGCTGCTCGCGCTCGCCGGCGGGGCCGCCGTCGGGCCGCTCTCGTCCGAGGTCGAGCGGACCGTCACGGTCCGCCTGTTCCGCGCCACGGCCGGCGGCACCCGCGAGGTGCTCTACGAGCGCACCGCCGAGGCGTTCGCGCGCGACGGCGACGGCTACCCGGTCGTTCTGGACGGCGACACGGTCGAGGTGACCACGTTCGAGCGCCGCCGGAGGACCTACCGCGACACGCTCACCGTCGTGGGCGGCATCTCGACGGCCGTCATCGCCGTCATCCAGATCGTCACCCTGTTCCGCTAGCTGCCGGGCGGCCGCCGCCTCGCTTCCGACCTGCCCTCCATGCCCACTCCCTCCGCTCTCACCGACCTGCTGGACCGCATCGGACGCCGCGAGGCGACCGTCGGCGTCATCGGGCTGGGCTACGTCGGCCTCCCGCTCGCCGTCGAGGCGGCCGGGGCGGGCTACCGCACGCTCGGCTTCGACGTCTCCGCGGGTGTCGTGGCCGGGGTCAACCAGGGCGAGAGCCACATCCAGGACGTGGACGCGTCCGCGCTCGCCGCGCACGTCGGCTCGGGCCTGCTCGCCGCGACGACGGACATGGCGCGCCTCGCCGAGTGCGACGCGATCGCGATCTGCGTGCCCACGCCGCTCAACAAGATCAAGGACCCGGACCTGTCGTACGTCGTCGCCGCGGCCGAGACGATCCGGGCGACGCTGCGGCCGGGCCAGCTCGTCCTGCTGGAGAGCACGACCTACCCCGGCACGACGGACGAGGTGCTGCTGCCGCTGCTCGAAGAGGGCGGCCTGCGCGTCGGCACGGACATCTTCCTGTGCTTCTCGCCCGAGCGCGTGGACCCCGGCAACGCCGTGTGGCACACGCGCAACACGCCCAAGGTCATCGGCGGCGTCACCGCGGCCTGCGCCGAGGCCGGCGTGGCCCTCTACGAGACCATCTTCGACACGCTCGTGCCGGTCGAGAGCGCGCGCGCGGCCGAGCTGGTGAAGGTGTACGAGAACACCTTCCGGATGATCAACATCGCGCTCGCCAACGAGATCGCGCAGGCCTGCGACCGCCTCGGCGTGGACGTCTGGAGCGTCATCGACGCGGCCTCGACCAAGCCGTTCGGGTTCATGCGCTTCACGCCGGGGCCGGGCCTCGGCGGCCACTGCATCCCCCTCGACCCGCACTACCTCTCGTGGAAGATGCGGACGCTGGCGTACAAGACGCGCCTCATCGAGCTCGCGAGCGAGATCAACGCCGAGATGCCCGCCTTCGTCGTCCGCAAGGTCACCGACGCGCTCAACGACGGCGCGCGGGCCGTCCGCGGCAGCCGCGTGCTCGTGCTCGGCGTCGCCTACAAGCGCGACATCGACGACCTCCGCGAGAGCCCCGCGCTCGACATCGTGAAGCTGCTCCAGGAGAAGGGGGCCGACGTGCAGTACCACGACCCCTTCTGCCCGTCCATCGCCGACGATGGCCACACGGACCTGCTGCACCTCCCGCTGCACAGCGTGGACCTCACCCCGGAGGCGCTCGCCGCGGCGGACGTCGTGCTGATCGTGACGGACCACAGCGGCGTGGACTACGACGCCGTGCTCGCCCACGCGCCGCTCGTCGTAGACACCCGCGGCGTGCTCCGCGGGCGCACGGGCGACGCTCGCGTCGTCGGCCTCTCCGGCGACGGGTCCCCGGCCCTCGTGCTCGCCTGAACCTGCCCGCGGCCCGGCCGCACCGACCCCGCATGACGAACGTCGCGCTCACCGGCCTGGCCGGCTACATCGCTCCGAGGCACCTTCAGGCGATCCGCGAGACGGGGTGCCGGCTCGTCGCCGCGACCGACCCGCACGACTCGGTCGGCATCATCGACTCGTACTTCCCCGAGACGGCCTTCTTCACCGAGTTCGAGCGCTTCGACCGGCACCTCGAGCTGCTCCGCCGCGGGCCGGAGGCCGAGCG
>JANPJI010000133.1:0-5805 GCA_031425425.1 Rubricoccaceae bacterium | reverse complement strand
GAGCGAGTATCCGACGGCGGTCGAGTACTTCGCGAGCGCCGTCGCCGACGATGCCGAGTACGCCGACGCGTGGTACGGAATGGGCTGCGCCCTCGACGCGCAGGGGCTCTTCGACGACGCGCTCGCCGGCTTCGGCCGGGCGCTCGCGCTGGAGCCGGACGAAAGCGAGTACTGGCACGCCAAGGCCGACACCGAGTACAACGCCGGCCGGCTGCCGGAGTCGCTCCTGTCATACGCACGCGTCGTCGCCCTCGATGCCGACAACAAGGACGCGTGGCTGGACCTCGCCGAGACGCGCCTCGAAGCCGGCCTCCGCGACGAAGCCCTCGACGCGTTCGGGCAGGTCGTGCGCCTGGACCCGACCTCTTCCGAGGCGCACCTGCGGCAGGCGTGGGCGCTGGCGTCGCTCGGGCAGCGCGAGTCGGCCGTCCGGTCGTTCCGCCCCGCGGCGGAGCTGGCCCCGTCGCGGGCGGACGAGATCCGCCGGGCTTACCCGGACCTCTGGAGCGACGCTCGGCGCGGACAGGCCGGCGAGCGCTAACCCGTGGCTGGCGTCCTAGCGATGGGTTCGCCGACCGGGCTCGCTGTCCTGCTAGGTGACCCCGTCGCTCACTCGGTCTCCCCAGCGATCCACGCGGCGGCGTTCGCCGCGGCTGGAATCGACGCGGTTTACGTCGCATGCCGTGTCGAGGCATCCGCGTTCCAGACCGCCGTCGACGGACTGTACGCGCTCGGAGCGCTCGGGGCCAACGTGACCGTCCCGCACAAGGTGTCCGCTCTGCGCGCAGCCGGCACGGCGTCCGACGAGGCGCGGGCCGTCGGAGCCGCCAACACGCTCGTCCGCGTGCCCGGCGGGTGGCGGGCGGAGAACACCGACGTTGCCGGGTTTCTTGCGGGGCTCGACGCCGCGCGGTTTGCCGGCCGCCCGGTCGCCGTGCTCGGAGCGGGCGGTGCCGCACGCGCGGTGGTGTACGCCCTCCTGACCCGCGTGAGGCCCTCCCTCGTCGCCATCGCGGCCCGCGATGCGAGGCAGGCCGAGGCTCTGGCAGCGGACGCCCGCATGTGGGGCGGACCCGTCGAGAGCGGTGCGTTGAGCGAGGCACCCGTTCGCGCAGCAGCCCTCGTCGTCAACACGACGCCGGTCGGGACGGGAGACGCGACTGCGACACCGTGGCCGGCCGCCGACGACTTCGGCCCGGACCAGACCGTTTATGACCTCGTGTACCGTCCGGCCCGCACGCGCCTGATGCGAGACGCCGAAGCCCGCGGTGCGACCGTCGTCTGTGGGCTCCCGATGCTCGTCGCACAGGCCGCCGAGAGCTTCCGACTCTGGACCGGCCGGGACATGGACACTGCTGCCGCGATGCGCGCGGCCCGCACCGCCCTCGGCCTCTCCGCAGACCCATGACCGACGCCATCCTTCGCCCGGCCCTCGTCGCCGACCCGCGCCTCGCGGCCGGCTTCACCACGCGGGCGTTCGCGTCGATGGAGGTACCGCTCGATGCGGTCCGCGAGCGCCTCGCCGCAGAAGAGGGCTTCGCGTCGGTCGCGTCGGTCGGGCAGGTCCACGGCGCGGCCGTAGCCGTGGTGCGGGCGGCGGGGCACGTCGCAGCGCACGACGGGCTCGTGACGGACAGGCCCGGGCTTCTGCTGACGGTCGTTTCTGCCGACTGTGCGCTCGTCCTCCTCGCCGATGCCGACGCGGGTGTGGTCGGCGCGTGCCACAGCGGGTGGCGGGGGACGGTCGCGGGGATCGTCGGCTCGACCGTCCGGGCGATGGAGCGCCTCGGCGCGCGGCCGGGCCGGATCGAGGCGTACGTCGGGCCGTGCCTCTCCGCCGAGGCGTTCGAGGTGGGCGACGAGGTCGCGGCGCAGTTCCCCGAGACGTCGGTCGTTCGGCGCCCCGAGTGGCCGCGCCCGCACGTAGACCTGCGCGTCGACCTCGCCCGGCAACTCTCCGACACCGGCGTAGGGAGCGTCGAGATGTCCGATGCCTGCACCGTCCGCGACGCCGGCCGGTTCTACTCGTACCGCGCCGAGGACGGCCGAACGGGCCGGATGGTCGGCTTCGTCGGACTGCGGAGAGAGGGCTTAGACCGGGTCTAGCAGCCTTCGCGGGACGGGGGGCACCCTGCGGTATGCCGGCGAGCGCCGCCCGGCTGCATCCAACCCGTCCCCCGTATCTTGGCCGCAAACAACACAGACGCGGAGTGGAAACGCTTCCGCCCTCGCATGATTTCTGCTGATGCCGACGCGACCTCCGAGCCCGAAGTCGCCCCGTCCTCTATCCGCTGGACGCTCCGCCCGCTCGACGACGAATCCAGGGCCGACACGCTCGCGGCCAGCCTGAACGGGCTCCCGACGGCCCTCGCCCGGGCGCTCGTCCTCCGGGGCGTGACCTCGTTCGACGCGGCGCGGACGTTCTTCCGCCCGGCTCTCGCGGGGCTCCACGACGCGTTCCGGATGCGCGACATGGACCTCGCCGCGGAGCGCGTCGCCCGGGCCATCCGCGACCGGGAGCGCGTGCTCGTCTACGGCGACTACGACGTCGACGGGACGACCTCGACGGCGATGATGCTGACGTTCCTGCGCAGCCAGGGCGTCGAGGCGTCCTTCTTCATTCCGAACCGCTTCGAACACGGGTACGGCCTCTCGGCGGCCGGCCTCGACGTGGCCGTCGAGCGGGGGGCCACGCTCGTCGTCGCGCTCGACTGTGGGATCACGGCCAACGCCGAGGCGGACTACGCCCGGTCCGTCGGCCTCGACCTCGTCATCTGCGACCACCACACGGCCGGCCCGGTGCTGCCGGACGCCGTGGCCGTGCTGGACCCCAAGCGGCCCGACTGCGACTACCCGTTCGACGGGCTCTCGGGCTGCGGCGTCGGGTTCAAGCTCATCCAGGCCGTCCTGACCGTGCTCGGCCTGCCGGAGGAGGAGGCGTGGCCGTACCTCGACCTCGTAGCGGTGTCCACGGCGAGCGACAACGTGCCGATGATCGACGAGAACCGCATCCTGATGCGAGCGGGCCTGAAGCAGCTCTGCGACGCACCGCGTCTCGGGCTGGCCGTGCTCGCGGCCAAGGCCGGCGTGGACCTCACGTGCTGCACGTCGTCCAAGATCGTGTTCCAGCTCGGGCCGCGGATCAACGCCGCCGGGCGCATCGAAGACGCCGCGATGGCCGCCGAGCTCCTCGCCGCCGACGACCCGGCCGAGGCCGCGCGCCTCGTCGATGCCATCGAGGCGCTCAACATCCGCCGCCGCGAGCTGGACCGCGCCACGCGCGACGAGGCCGTCGTGATCGCGGAGCGCCTGATGGACGCGGATCCTGCCGCACTCGTCGTGTACCACCCAGGCTGGCATCCCGGCGTCATCGGGATCACGGCGAGCCGCATCGCGGAGCGCTTCCACCGGCCGACGATCCTGCTGACGTCCAACGGGACGGGCGGGCCGGCCAAGGGCTCCGCGCGCTCCGTCAAGGGCATCTCGATCTACGACGCGCTCGCGCAGTGCACGGACCTGCTGGACCGGTTCGGCGGGCACGCCTTCGCCGCCGGCCTCGCACTCCCGGTCGAGAACGTAGACGCACTCCGCGAGCGCCTCCAGTCCGCCGTCCGCGACTCGCTCGCCGTCGACGGGCTGGTGCCCGAACTGGACGTTGACGCGCACCTGGACCTCCGCGAGGTCACGCCGCGGTTCTGGAACGTCCTCAAGCAGTTCCACCCGCACGGCCCCGACAACCAGCGCCCGCTGTTCTGGGGCCGCGGCCTCCGCGTCGTCGGCCAGCCGACGCTCGTCGGGGCGCAGAAGCAGCACCTGCGGATGCGCATTCAGCAGAGCGACGACGGCCCGACGTTCCCGGTCATCGGCTTCAACCTCGCCGAGCGTCACGGGGCCGCGCTCACCAGCGTCCGCCGCGGGCACCCGCTGGACCTGGCCTTCCAGGTGGACGAGAACGACTGGAACGGGCGGACGTCGCTTCAACTCCGCGCCGAAGATGTCCGGTTGTCCGACGCGTGATGGCGCGGGTCAGGAAAGGGGCCGGGGGAGGCTGGGGAAAACCCCCAAATGTGAGCTCGGGGCACCCATACGTGCCCTGTTCTGAGCACAAAGTGGGCTTTCGGGCGATCAAGTGCGCGCCGTAGCGTGTTGGGGATTCATGCCCTGGCACCCGCCGGGGCACCTGCTGCCACCCCTCTCCTTTCCCCTGTCTCCCCCATGGAGTCTCTCATCACGCACCCGGGCGCACCGTCGTCGCGGCGTGACTTCTTCAAGCGGGCTGGTGCCGGCGTCGGCGCATTCGCTGCCGTCGCGACCCTCCAGGCCTGCGACTCGGACGACAACGGCACCGATGGCGATGTCGTCCTCGACTTCTCGACCGACAACGGCGTCCTCAACTACGCCTACGCGCTCGAGCAGCTTGAGTACGCGTTCTACGTCAAGGTTCTCCAGACGCCGTACACCGGCATCACGCCCGCTGAGACGGCCGTTCTTACGGATCTGCGGGCGCACGAGGGCATCCACCGTGACTTCCTCAAGACGGCACTCGGTGCCAACGCCATCGGCGACCTGACGGTCGACTTCTCGTCGATCAACTTCACGCAGCGTGCGAGCGTCCTCGGCGCAGCGATCACGTTCGAGGACCTCGGCGTGGCGGCCTACAACGGCGCTGGCAAGTACCTCCGCGACGCCGGCCTGCTGACCATCGCCGGCAAGATCGTCTCGGTCGAGGCGCGCCACGCGTCTGCCATCCGCGACCTGATCCTGAACAACGTCCGCGGTGCCGCTACGATCGGCGAGTCTGGCACGGGCCTGACGGAGGTTGTCGGCGCAAATGCGCTCGACCGTGCTCTGGAGCCGTCCGTCGTGCTCAACGAGACGACTGGAGCCGGCGCGTTCGTGACGAACACGATCACTGTCCGCGGTCTCTAGGCCCTTCCCCCCCCGCACCTCTCATCTGAACGATTCCATGGATTCCAACGAACTGACCCTCGACCCGGCGGTCGCCGTCGACGTGGCCGTCCGCTCGGGCGTCTCGCGCCGCGAGGCACTCCGCAAGGCGGCCCTCTACAGCGCGGCCCTCGCTGCCTCCCCGCTCGCGCTCGCCGCCCTCTCGAAGGAGGCCTATGCGCAGGCCCTCCCGACCGCTGTCCAGGACGTCCTCCGCTTTGCGCTCACGCTCGAGCACCTCGAGTACGAGTTCTACGTGCAGGGCACCGACACGGCGGGCCTCATCCCGGCCGGCGACGCGGCGCTCTTCACGACGATCCGCGCCCACGAGGGCGACCACGTGCGCTTCCTGCAGACGGCCCTCGGCCTCACGCCGGGTGTCGGGCCGGGCTCGGCTGGCCGGCCGGCGAACGGCTTCGACTTCTCGGGTGCGCCGGGTGGCCTCAACCTGCCGACGTTCACGGACTACCAGACCTTCCTCGCGGTCTCGCAGGGCCTCGAAGACACGGGCGTCCGCGCCTACAAGGGCGGCGCTGCGGCGCTCATGCCTGTCGACGCCATCCTTCAGGCGGCGCTTCAGATCCACTCGGTCGAGGCGCGCCATGCGTCCGCCGTCCGGCGCGTCCGCGGCCAGAAGGGCTGGATCACGGGCAGCGACCGCGGCGGCCTGCCGGCCGCGTTCCAGGGCATCTACGCCGGCGAGGAGAACGTGACGCAGGCGAACGTGAACCTGCAGACGGCCCTCGGCGCGACCTACGGCGCCAACGCGGTCGGGGAGGCGTTCGACGAGACGCTGACGGTTCCGCAGGTGCTGGCCATCGCGGGTGCCTTCATCCGCCCGTAACGGGCTCCGCCGAG
>JANPJI010000132.1:0-6044 GCA_031425425.1 Rubricoccaceae bacterium | reverse complement strand
CGACTTCAACCCCGACGCGTGGGTGATCGTGTCGTCGGCGCCGGACCACTGGCTCGCAGGCGTCGAGCGGCCGGCGAAGGTGCGGGTGGCAGACCTGCACCCGCTGAAATCGCACCGGCTGAGAGGCGGGCCGGGCGGCTGACCGCGACCGACGCTCTGCGCGTTGCCTCGCTGCTGCGGCACCCTTTGCGCGGCGTCAGCCTGAGATGTTTGACCTGGTTCAGCCCTTACCGGCCGACTTCGGGAGGGGCACAGCCGGCTCCTCGGGGAAGCTCGGCGGCGGGGCCGACGCCATCGCCGTCACGAACTGGACGATCCCCGGCAGGACGGCCGCGAGCGTGCCCTCGGTCAGCGCCTCGGTGGCTTACTGCCCGGCAGGGCTTCGGTAGTACGCGATCGCCGCCTCGACCTCGGCCGGCGGGGTGCCCCCGAGGACGACGCGCGCCGAGGCGATGTAGAGCGGCGTCATTTGCTCGTTGAGCTGCGCGACCGTCTCCGCGATGGCCTCGTCGGCGGTCTGGCCGCGCTGTGCGAGGTCTGCCCGGGCGGCCGGGACGGTCTCGGCGACCGTCCGCATGGCCCGTTCGAGGATCGCCGTCATCTGCCGCGTCGTCCCGGCCGCGTCGACGTAGCGGGCGGCGAGGGCGGAGTCGGCGAGCGTGCCCTTCTTGGGCGCGTTGATGTCGAGCGCGAGGCGCGCGAGCGCCGTCGGGTCTTGCGAGAAGGCCCGCGAGCGGTCGAGCTGCCGCGCGTAGCCGGGGCTCTGGAGGAAGACGAGCGCGTCGCGGAGCAGGTCCGGGCGGAGGTCGGCGCGGAGCCGCGCGCGCACGCTGTCCGCGACGGCCTCGGGCAGGAAGAGCGGCTCGCCCGTGCCGAGGCGCGTCTGCATGGACGAGAGCGCCGTCTCGGCCTGCTCGCCGACGCGGAGCGCGGCAAGGACGCGGTCGAGGAGCACCGCGTCGGAGTCGGCGGGCTGCGCGTGTGCGGCGAGCGGAAGCAGGACGAGGAGGGCGGCGACGAGGCGCATCGGCGGAGCATCGGGTGGCGGAGCCGAAACCTACCCCGCGGCGGAAGGGGGATGGGCGCGCCGGTACCTTCCCGTCCGCCCACCGCCCCGGCCCTGACCCCGCGCCTCGCCACCGACGGACTCGCGATGCGCTTCGGGCGCCGCCGCCTCTTCGAGGGCCTCACGGTGGCCGTCGAGGCCGGCGCGCCGCTCGCTGTCGTGGGGGCCAACGGGTCGGGCAAGAGCACGCTGCTGCTGGTGCTCGCCGGCGTCCTCTCGCCGACCGCCGGAACGGTCCGGCTAACGGTCGGCGGGCGCGATGTGCCGACCGACGAGCGCCCGCTGCGCGTCGGTCTCGTCGCACCGGCACTGCAGCTCTACGAGCCGCTCACGGCCCGCGAAAACCTCGCGTTTCTGGCGAAGGCGCGCGGACTATCTGGTTCCGGGACAACGGTAGACGCGACGCTGGATCGCGTCGGCCTGCTCGAACGAGCCGACGAGCCGCTCGGGACGTTCTCGACCGGGATGCGCCAGCGGATGCGCCTCGCCGCGGCCGTGCTGCACCGCCCGGCGGTGCTCCTTCTGGACGAGCCCGGCGCGACGCTCGACGCGGCCGGCCGCGCGCTCGTGGCGGACCTCGTCGCCGAGCCCGGAGCGGTCGTCGTCGTGGCGACGAACGACCCGGACGAGGCGGCGCTCTGCCCACGCCGGCTCACACTCGGGACGGAGTAGCCGGTCAGAACCAGTTCTTGCGGCGGAAATAGACGAGCATTCCGACGAACATGGCGAGCATCAGGCCGAGCGAGAACGGGTACCCGTAGAACCACCGCAGCTCGGGCATGTTGAGCGGCGAGGTGTCGGGGTCGAAGTTCATCCCGTACACGCCGGCGACGAACGTCAGCGGCAGGAAGACGGTCGAAATGACGGTGAGCACCTTCATGACCTCGTTCTGGCGCATCGCGACGGCCGAGAGGTAGAGGTCGGCCAGCGACGCGAGGACTTCGCGGAGCGACTCGAGAACCTCGACGGCCTGCACGAGGTGCTCGTAGACGTCGCGGAGGTACGGCCGCGTCCCCGCGGTGATGTGCGGGGTGTCGTCGCGGCCGAGCCCCGCGAGGACGTCGCGGAGCGGCCACACGGACCGTCGGAGGACGGCGATCTCGCGGCGGAGGCCGGAGATCGCCGCCTGGACCCTCGGCTCGGGGTCGTCGAGCGCGAGCGTTTCGAGCGTCTCGGTCGCGTCGCCCATCCGTTCGAGTGTGACGAACGTGTGGTCCACGACGAGGTCGAGCAGGGACGAGAGGAGATAGTCCGCCCCGAGCCCACGGACCCGGCCGCCGCCCGTGCGGATCCTCGTGCGGAGCGCGTCGAACACGTCGCCCTCGTCCTCCTGGAACGACAGCACGAAGTCTGGGCCGAGCACGAACGAGATCTGCTCGATGGTGTGCCCCGAGACGGCGTTTCCAACCTCGCAGTAGGCCACCTCGGGCGAGGCCTCGGTGGCGCGGACGGAGCGGACGACGACGAACAGGAGATCGCCGTAGACCTCCATCTTGGGCCGCTGCGTGGTGTGGGCGATGTCCTCGACGGCGAGCGGGTGGAGCCCGAACGCCTCGCCGAACGCGGCGATGGTGGCCGTGTCGCCGACGCCGTCGACGTTGATCCAGGCGATGCCGGGGCGGTCCGAGAACGCGCGCGCCTCGGCGGCCGAGAGGCCTTCCACCTCTTCGAGCAGGTCCGGGCCGTACTGGAAGGCCGTCACGCGCGGCGGCGCGGCCCCCTCGGCCGCGGCCGGCAGCGACCCCGGCGGCAGGCCGATCGTGTGCGAGCGCCGCTCGACCAGTCGCCCGCGGAGGTGCGGCGGAGCCGCGGAGGACCGGCCCTGCGTCTCGTCGGGCATGCTCAGACGGTCGGCGGGACGTCCCCGCGCCCGGATGTCCGCCGGGCGACCTCATCGGCGAGCCGCTGCGTCTCGGACGCGTCGGCGGCGGCGCGCGAGTTCGCCGAGTAGGCGTCGGCGCGGGCAGCGGAGGCGTCGGCACGGGCGGCCGAGACGGTCGAGGCCGTGGCCGTCTCGACCGAGGCGAGCTGCTTCTCGGCGCGGCGCGCGCGCGAGGCGGCCCCGAAGCGGCCGGGGAGCCCGGCGAGGTAGCCGAGCAGGAACCCGAGCCCGAGCGAGCCGGCGACCCACGCGAGCAGCGGGCCCGTCACGGAGAGCGCCACGAAGGGGAGCCGCAGGCTCACGTCCTGGTTGTAGTTCGCGGGCTGCGTCGCGAGCAGCAGGAAGATGAACCCGGCAATGACGAGCAGGAAGAGGAGGATGCGCATAACGTGTGGAGGCGAAGGGCCGGCAGTGTACGCCACGGCGGCGGTTCGGCGGCCGGGCCGTGCGTCAGCCGCCGACGGCGCGGCCCTTCCACGTGACGCGCCCGCGTGCGTGCGCGGCCGCCGAGTCGAGCTGGAGCGCGGCTCCGAAGAGGAGCGCGAGCGGCGCGCAGAGCGTCGTCCACAGCGGGAAGCCCTGCGACCGGTCGACGAGGCCTTTGGCCAGGAAGAGCGTCGCAAGCGGGGCCAGCCCGGCGGGGCCGAGAAGCCATAGCACGCTCGGAGCCACCCACACGAGCGTGTAGAGGGCGAAGAAAAGCGAGAGGCGCGCCGGCGTCCCGCCGCCGAGCAGGTACGCGTTCTTGCGGAACCCGCGCCAGGCCTCGCCGAACGACCGGTACATCCGGACCGCCACTTCGCCCTGGAGGTCGGCGAAGTGGAGCTGGAGGCCGCGGCGCTTCAGGAAGCGCCCGATCATGACGTCTTCGAGGACTTCAGCCGCGTGCGCCTCGTGCGGCGCGAGGCGCCGGTAGTCGTCGGCCCCGACGGCCCAGATCTGGCCGTTGAGCGCGCTCAGGGCCGGGTTCGCCGTGCGGTGGACGAGCGGGACCGGGAGGCCAGCGAGGACGGCGAAGGGGACGAGACCGGTCAGCAACGCGGTCGCGCCGCGGTCGAGGTAGCGCGGAAGGCCCGTCAGCGCCGTCCCGGCCCCGCCCTGCCGCTGCCAGCGCCCGACGAGGCGGCAGAGCGCGTCGGGGTCGCGGAGGGCGGCGTCGGCGTCGAGGAAGACGAACACCTCCCCGGTCGCGCGGGCGGCGGCGGTGTGGAGCGCGTGCGTCTTGCCGACCCACCCCGGCGGCGGGCCGCCGGAGCGGACCGCCACGAGGCGCGGGTCGGCGTGCGTCTGGAGCACGCCCCACGTGCCGTCTTCGGAGGCGTCGTCCACGACGACGACCTCGAACGCGACGCCGCGCTGGCCGAGCAGAGAGGGGAGCAGCACGCCGAGGTTGGCCTCCTCGTTGCGCGCCGGCACGAGTACGGACACGGAGACCGGAGCGGCGATGCCCTCCCGCGGTCGCCCGCGGCGCAGGCTCCACAGGTTGACGGCGAGGATCGAGAGCACGCCGGCGTGCAACACGAGGACGACGGCAATCAGGGTTACGGCAGGACCGCTCACGGAGGGTCGACGAGGAACTGCCGGAACAGCGGCGGCGGGCGCCGCGCGAGCAGACGCTGCCGCAGCGCCGCACCCTCGGCCGCGTTCTGGCGGCGGACACACATCCAGATCCACACCTCGGCCTCGAACGGGTGCAGGCCCGGCACAGGCCGCCGCCCGAGGACGGTCCGCAGCCGCTCGAACGTCTGCCGCGCTTCGGCGACGTCGCCGCCGAACACGCGCGGCTTGTAGTACAGCGACTGGCCGTGGACGAGCAGCGCATAGGGGTCATCCGGGTCGCGGGCGAGGGCCAGGCCGAGGATGCGCTCGGAGCGCCGGCCGTCGACGGGGAGCCGGTACGCGGGGCCGGACGAGGCGCGGTACGCCCACATGGCCGCGATCAGCGCCAACTCGCGGGCCGACGTCACGCCGGCCTCAGTGGGGATGGCGCGGAGGTAGCCGCGGTCCAGCGTCATCGGGTAGAGCCGGTAGAGGCACAGCAGACGGTCCTCGCGCGAGCGCGCGCGCCGCCGAAAGAGGCCTTCGACGCGAGCCGTGTCCTGACGGGCGTAGTAGACCGTCAGCGAGTCGCGTACGGTCGACGGCGGCGGGGCTTCGCGGCGCGGCGGGACTTCGGGCCGGAGGCCGAGGGCGGCGAGCAGGGCGGTGGCGAGGAGGACGGTCCGCATCGGAGCGCTGGGGGACGATCCCGAACCTACGCGCGGCCTCCTCCGGGGCGTGCCCGGCCAATCCGTCTTCGCCCGGTCGTCTCAGAACGCGCTGATTTTACCGCCTGATTACGAACTGCCGCGTCCGGATCTCACCACCGGCCCTAATGCGGACCATGTACACGCCCGGCGCGAGCCCGCCGAGGTCGACCGGAGCGGCGCTCTGGCCACCCGGTGCCACCGTCAGCGTTGCGGCCGAGATGCGCCGGCCGAGCGCGTCGAACACCTCGACGGTGGCCACGCCCTCCGGAGCGGTCACGAGCACGCGCGCCGCGCCGCGGGCCGGGTTCGGGGCGACGACTAGGTCGAGCGCCGTGACGGGTTCGCCTGGAAGCGATATAACGGACGCTTCGTATAGCGTGACGTACGGGGAGCGCACGGATCCAGCCGAGGAAAAGTCCCCCCCCAGCATCAGGCCCTCCCCCGTGTACGTGAGTGCCCGGACCTCCCCGTCGACGCCAGAGCCGAGGGCAGTCCACACTCCGTCCTTCCACCGGGCGAGGTTGGCCGCCGGAACCGTGCTCGCTCGCGTGAAATCGCCCCCGACGTACAGCACCCCGTTGGGCGTGGCCGTAAGGGCATAGACGACGCCATCGACGCCGTTGTCGAGGTTTGACCACTGCGTGCCGTCCCACCGCGCCAGGGAGTACGTCCCGCCCGTACCGCTGGCCGAGCTGAAGTAGCCGCCGACGTAGAGCGAGCCGTCCGGCGCGACGGCGAGTGCGTCGACATGGGCCTGGGGCGTATTGCCGAGGGTGACCCCGCTGGCAAGTGGCGACCACGCCGCCCCGTCCCACCGGGCGATTCCCCGGGCCGGTCGGCCCCCGGC
>JANPJI010000131.1:0-2511 GCA_031425425.1 Rubricoccaceae bacterium | reverse complement strand
CGCGGCCCTTCGCCGCCAGGAGACCGGTGAAAAGGTCCGCGACGTCTGCCGCGACCTCGCCATCAGCGAGCCCACGTTTTACGCGTGGAAGGCCAGGTACGGCGGCATGAGCGCGAGCGAGCTCAAACGCGCCAAGGACCTCGAAGCCGAGAACGCGCGCCTCAAGAGGATGTACGCCGACCTGTCCCTCGTCCACGACGCGCTCAAGGAGGCCGTCGCAAAAAAGCCCTGAGCCTCGGCGAGAAGGCCGCTCTCGTCCGGCAGATGCACGCCGAGCACGGGGTGAGCGTCCGCCGGGGCTGCGAGGCCGTCGGTCTGCCGAGGAGCACGTACCGCTACGAGCGGACGCCGAAGCCCGACGAGCCCGTCATCGAGGCGCTCTCGGCACTCGTCGAGCGGCATCCGACGATCGGCTTCTGGCAAGCGCACCACCGGCTCCGGCTGGCAGGTCACGTCTGGAATCACAAGCGGGTCTACCGCATCTACACGGCCATGAAGCTGAACATCCGGCGCCGAGCCCGCAAACGGCTCCCGGCACGCGTCAAGCAGGCGCTCTTCGTCCCGGCCGAGGCCAACCAGGTCTGGAGCATCGACTTCACCGCCGCCGTCGGCGGCGGGCATGATCGTCTCTGGGACGGCCGGGCCTTCCGCTTGCTCAACGTCATCGACGACTTCAACTCCGCCGCCTGTCGGCGGCGGAGCAGGTGCTCTGGATCGAGGTCGACACGTCGCTGCCCGCGCTGCGCGTGATCCGGGTGCTGGAGCGGCTCGCCGAGAGTCGCGGCCTGCCGCCGATGATCCGGGTCGACAACGGGCCAGAGTTCATCAGCCACAAGCTCGACGAATGGTGCCGTGAGCGCGGGGTGGTGCTGGCGTACATCCAGCCGGGCTCGCCGACGCAGAATGCATACATCGAGCGGCTCAACGGGAGCCTGCGTCGCGAGCTTCTCGACGCGTACGTCTTCCGGACGCTGGACGAGGTCCGGCAGAAGACCGGCGAGTGGCAGCACGACTACAACCACCACCGGCCGCACAAATCACTGGGCTACCGACCACCGGTCGAGGTCCATCCCTGATCCCCGAGTCTCTAGTTTTGAGTGGGCCGGAAAACGGGGAAGCCTACAACCCTGGTAGCCCTCGGCGTCGCTCTCTGGTTACAAGCGGTCATGATCGTGCGCCTCCTCGGACCGCTCGACCTCTCGGTGGAGCGTGACCCCTGGCGGGGCTCGTCTTCTCCGTCCCGCCCGGCCTCGCCGAGTGGCAGTGTCGAGTTGGAAGCCCACTGTCCTGATCCACGGCGGCACCCCCTACGTCACTCGCCCCGTGCGGCAGGCAGCACCGACACCCGCACAACCTGACGGACCCACCGTGCAGCCCGTCCGTCGCCGGACACGACGAGCCGGACCGGCCCGTCCTCATCGGAGAGCGGCGAGCCGTCCACGCGGACTGCGAGGAGCGCCTCACTCCCACCGAGGTCCGGCGCGAAGTCGGCGAGACCGAACGCGACGCGGTAGCCGTCCCGCGCCTCGACGACCATATGCCGGGCGAGGTCCGCGACTCGCAAACCGGCCAGGCTCACGCCGGCGGCCTCGATCTCACCGGGCGCGTGAGGGCGATCTGCTCCAGGTAGCCCCGGAGACTGGCCAGCTGTATCCTTGAGCGGTCGATGACATTCCACCCGTGACGGACGCGTCCCTCCCTCTCGCCCGAACCCGGTTTATCGTGTGGCGGCACGTCGCGGACCCGTTCGCGAACGAGATCGAGCGGGACGGGGTGGTCGAACGGGTCGAGCCGAAGGTGATGGGGTTGCTAGTCTGCCTCGCCGAGCGGGCCGGCCAGGTGGTGACGCGGGACGAGCTGATCGAGGCGGTGTGGCCCAACGTCGTCGTGACGGACAACACGCTCTCGCGGTGCGTCTCGCAGCTCCGGAAGGCGCTGGGCGACGACGCGCGGGCTCCGCGGGTCGTCGAGACGATCCCTACGGTGGGGTACCGGCTCAACGCCGCGGTCTCCCCGGCGCCGGAGCCCGGACGCCCTCCCGCTCCCAACGAAACGCCGGACGCGTCGGCCCCCCGCCCCTCCGTCGAGCTGGCCGGGCCGGACGCTGTGTCTCCCTGGGGGCGGCCGGGGCGTCTCGTCGCCCTCGGCGTCCTGCTCGTGGTGCTGACGGTGCTGGCCGGGCGGTTCCTGGGGTCGGAGGGGTCAGCCGAGGCGGTCGCCCCTCCCGCTCCCGAGGCCACGTCCCCGGGGAACGGGGAGGCCCTGGCCCCCACCGCGCCGCCTCGGGAGTGGGGGGCGGATCCGCCGGCCGTCGCGCCGCGGGCGCCACGCTGAGACGTCCCCGGACCGATGCGGGCACGGAGCGACGGGGGACCTGGGAGGCCGGGCTCGTACCGGGAGGGCCACTCCGACGTGGCGTTGACGGTGCCGGTGTGGTGAGACCGGGCGCCGGAACTCCATCACGACGGTCTCACAGAATCCCCCATCCCCCGTCGCAGGGGGACGGTAGGC
>JANPJI010000130.1:0-4243 GCA_031425425.1 Rubricoccaceae bacterium | reverse complement strand
GGGCAGCCGGCACGCGACGCGGACGACGAGCACACGATCCGGTTGGAGGTGGTCAAGCATACCGAGGCCAAGCATGGATTCGTGTTGCTGCCGCGGCGGTGGGTCGTGGAGCGGTCGTTCGGGTGGCTGGCGCGGTTCCGGCGGTTGGCTCGGGACTACGAGCGGCTTCCAGAGACGCTGGTCGGTCTGCACTTCCTGGCGTTCGCGGCGCTGCTACTGCGTCAGTTGGCGAGTCAGGGCATTCTGAGTCCATGACAAGCTCTAGCCTGTCGAGGGATCTCGACGCCTCTCCAACAGGCCATGCGTCAAGACACAACGCGTCGAGATCCTTCGACTGCGGCCGATGACGGCCTTCGCTCAGGATGACGGTGAGGTTGGACGACGTGACCCAGCCATTTCTCATAAACCGAGCGCGCACGGCTACTCGTCCCGCTCGGCCCGCTCCGCGGCCAGCTTGTCCTGGACGTGCGGCGGCATGGGCTCGTAGTGGCTCGGCCGCGCGCGGTGGAGGCCCCGGCCCTGCGTCATCGACCGCAGCGACGTCGCGTAGCGGTACAGCTCGGACTCCGGGACGTGCGCCCGGATCGTCTGCAGCCCGCCCTCGGCCTCCATGCCCTGGATGCGCCCGCGGCGCGTGGTGAGGTCGCCCAGGACGTCGCCCATCTGCGCCTCGGGGACGGTCACGGACAGCTCGACGACGGGTTCGAGCACGGCCGGGCGGGCGTCGCGGAAGCCGTTGCGGAACGCCATCTTGGCCGCCGTCTTGAACGCGTTCTCGTTCGAGTCCACCGCGTGCATCCCGCCGTCGGCCACGACCACGCGGACGTCGCCGACGGGGTAGCCGGCGACGGGCCCGTGCTGGAGCGCCTCGGCGACGCCCTTCTGGATGGCCCCGAAAAAGCGCTGCATGTCGATCACGCCGCCCACGATCGCGTCAACGAAGTGCACCTTCGAGCCCCACGGCGTCTCGAGGGTGTGCTCGCGGCGCATCTTGAGGTCGCCCTCGGGGACGTAGGTCTCGGTCAGCGGCTCGACGTGCAGCGTGAGGTCGGCGAACTGGCCCGCCCCACCCGTCTGCTTTTTGTGCCGGTACTGCGCCACCGAGCGCGCCTGGACCGTCTCGCGGTAGCCGATGCGCGGCCGCTCGAAGACGACCTCGACGCCCGAGCGGTCTTTGAGCCGCGCCCGGGCGATGTCGAGGTGCTGTTCGCCCTGGCCAGAGAGCGTGATCTGGCCGAGGTGCGCGTCGTGGTGGACGTGCAGAGCGGGGTCCTCGCGGACGAGTTGGGCGAGCCCGGTCCCCATCTTGTCCTCCTCGCCCGAGCGCACGGCGTGGACGGCGACGGCCATCCGTGGCTCGGGATACGCCACCGGCGTCACGACGGCGGCCGCGCCCTTGCGCCGCAGCGTGTCGCCGGCGTGCGTGTGCTTCAGCTTGACCGTCACGCCGATGTCGCCCGCGACGAGGTGCTCCACCCCATCGCGCTCCCGGCCGTTGACGGCGTAAAGCGGGCCGAGGCGCTCGGCTGTCCCGTCGTGGGCGTTTTCGAGGTCCATCCCGGCCGTGAGCGTCCCGTCGTAGACCTTCAGGAAGCTGAACTCGCCGACGTGCTCCTCGGCCATCGTCCGGAACACGAACGCAACCGGCGCGGCCGCGGCGTCGACGTGGACCTCGCCCGCGTCGAGGTGCGGCGCGGGCATCTGGGCGGGGCTCGGGCAGACGTTGTCGATGAAGCCCATGAGCCGGCTCACGCCGACGTTCTCGCGGGCCACGGTGAGAAACACCGGGAAGAGCTGGTGCCGGATCATCGCTGCACGGAGGCCCTTGCGCATCTCGTCCTCGCTCAGGGTGCCCTTCTCGAAGAAGAGCTCCATGAGGCCCTCGTCGTTCTCGGCGATGCTCTCGACGAGCTCGTTGTGGAGGGCCGCCGCCCGCTCCTCGAACTCGGGAGCGATGGCCTCGATGTGCTCCTGCCCGGCCGCGTCGAACCGGATCTGCTTCATGAGGAGGACGTCGATGATGGTCCGCGTGCCCGCGCCGCCGGGAAGCTGGACCGGCGTCGCGGCGCGCCCGTAGCGCGCCTGGATGCGCCCGAGGGCCGCTTCGAAGTCCGAGGCGGCGAGGTCGAGCTTGTTGAGGACGAACATGGCCGGCGTCTGCGACGCCTCGGTGTACGACCACGCGAGTTCGGTGCCGACCTGGACGCCCTCGGCCGCGTCGACGACGAACAGGGCCGTGTCGGCGACCTTGAGCGCGGTGATGGTCTCGGCGGTGAAGTCCAGCGTGCCCGGCGTGTCGAGCACGTTGATCTTGTGGCCCTTCCACTCGGCGTGGAGGAGGCTGGTGAACACGGACACGGCGCGCTCCTTCTCCGAGGGGTGGTAGTCGCTCTGGGTCGTGCCGTCCTCGACCGCCCCCATGCGCGGGATCGCGCCCGAGGCGGCGAGCATGGCCTCCGCGAGTGTTGTCTTGCCTGTGCCCTGGTGTCCGACGAGAGCGACGTTGCGGATGTGGTCGGCGTCGTAGACGGTCATCGGGGCACACAGGCAGGTGGAACAGGGACACGAAGATGCCCGTGCGTGAAGGGAATGTCAAGGCGACGGCTCGGGTAGCCGGGCCGATCCCTCCAGGACGGCGCTGAGCTGGCCGCAGGATGACGCTGAGCCGGCCGCAGGATGGCGCTGAGCTGGCCGTAAGGGCACGGCAAGCCGTGCCCTCGCCCCGGCCGAACCGGGACATCCCGACCTGGTCACTGTCGAATCGTGGCGGACGGGGCGCGGCGAACGGCGCGTGGCGGTGCGGCGGTCGAGCGCGGCGGTCGAAGCGCGGCGGTCGAGCACGGCGGTCGAGCACGGCGATCGAGGGCACGGCGAGCCGTGCCCCTACCTTCGGGGGACCGTACCGCTGATGCCGCCCGTGATCACTCTGGGGATCGAAACCGCGACCGACGTCTGCGCCGTCGCCGTGCTCCGCGGCGACGCCGTGCTGGCGTCGGCGTGCGTGCTCATGCCGCGGTCGCACGCGACGCGCCTCGCCCTTCTCGTGGAGGAGGCGCTCGGGCACGCGCGCCTCGTTCCGGCCGACCTCGGCGTCGTCGCGGTCTCGGCGGGACCCGGATCCTACACCGGGCTCCGCATCGGGGCGAGCCTCGCCCGCGGGCTGTGCCTCGCCACCGGCGCGCGCCTCGTCGGCGTGGGCACACTGGAGGCGCTCGCGGCCGAGGCGTTCGGGTTCGCGAAGACAGACGAGACGCTTTTCGTGGCCCTCCCGTCGCGCCGCGGCGAGGTTTACCTGGAATGCAATAACGGATCTGTTCGGATCGAGGCGCAGGCGGTCGCACTCGCCGACCTCGGCGCGTTCGTCGCGACAGCCGCCCCGACCGGACGCATCGTCGTGGCCGGGGCCGCCGCGGTATCCGCGTGCGAGATACTCCTCGGCGCGGGCCGCGAGGCGCGCGCGCTCGACGTCCGGCCCTCGGCCGAACGTGTCGCCCGCATCGGTCTCGCCGTCCACGCGTCGGGTGCCGCACCCGCCCTGTTCGAGCCGGCCTACATCGGGACGTTTGCCACCCCGCCCGCCCCTCGGGCCGACGGTATCTTGGCGGGTCCCACCCAGTAGCTCAGGTTTCGTCATGGCGTGGTTCACGCGGAAGTCGGCCGGCATTCAGACCGAGCGCAGCGAGCAGAACGAGGTCCCCGAGGGCTACTGGACCAAGTGCCCGACCTGCGACACGGTCACGAGCCAGAAAGACCTCGCGGACCACGCGCTCGTGTGCCCCAAGTGCGGGCACCACTTCCAGATGTCCGGCCTCGGCTACCTCGACCTCCTCTTCGGCGAGGGCGGCTACGAGCGCTACGACACGGGCCTCCATTCGGTGGACTCCCTCGACTTCACCGACCGCAAGCCGTACGGCGAGCGCATCCGGGCCGCCGAGGCGTCGAGCGGGCTCAACGACGCGGCCGTCTCCGGGACCGGCACGCTGAATGGGCACGGGCTCTCGGTCGCCGCGATGGACTTCACGTTCGTCGGCGGCTCGATGGGCTCGGTCGTCGGCGAGATCGTGACGCGGGCCATCCGGCGGGCCGCGGACGAGGACCGGGCGTGCCTCATCGTGTCGCAGTCGGGCGGGGCGCGGATGATGGAGGGGGCCCTCAGCCTCATGCAGATGGCCAAGACGAGCGCGAACCTCGCCGTCCTCGCCGAGAAGAAGCTCCCGTTCGTCTCGCTCCTGACGCACCCGAC
>JANPJI010000129.1:0-1992 GCA_031425425.1 Rubricoccaceae bacterium | reverse complement strand
CTCGTCGAGAACGCGGTCAAGCACGGCGTGCGGACCCGCGACGGGCGCGGGACAGTCGCCCTGACCGCGCGCCGCGACGGCGACGCGCTCGTGCTGCGTGTCGAGGACTCGGGGGCGGGCTTCGGCACGGCCCGCATCGAGGATCTGTACGGTCGCGGGACCGGGCTGCGCAACGTCGCCGAGCGCCTGCGGGCCGGCCTCGGCGCGCGGGCGTCGCTGGCCGTCGATCCCGACGCCGCGGGTGGGGCCGTCGTCGTCCGCCTGCCCTTCGACTCGGCCGGATGAGCACTCCGCTGCGCTGCCTGATCGTCGACGACGAGGCGCTCGCCCGCGAGCGCCTCGGGCTGCTCGTGGCCGAGGCCGGCGGGGCCGTCGTCGTGGGCGAGGCGGCGGGCGGGCGCGAGGCGCTCGAACAGGTCGCCGCACGCGCGCCGGACGTGCTGTTTCTCGACGTCGAGATGCCGGGCCTCGACGGGTTCGACGTCGTCGACCTGCTGGACCCCGCTGCCCGCCCGGCCGTCGTCTTCGTGACCGCCTTCGACGCCTACGCCGTCCGCGCGTTCGACGTCCACGCCGTGGACTACCTCACCAAGCCGGTCCGCCCGGCGCGCCTCCGCGAGGCGCTCGGCCGGCTCCGCGACCGCGCGGCCCGCGACGCGACCGGCGCGCGCCTCGACGCTCTTCTGGCACCCGCCACACAGGCCAGGCCGCCGGGCGCACCCCTGGCGCGGCTCACGCTCAACGTCGGCGGTCGCCTCGTCGTCGTCCCCGCGGCCGACGTCCAGCGGTTCGAGGCCGACGACAAGGCGACCGTGGCGACACCCTTCCCCGGCGGGGGCCTCGCTGGCCGGCCCGGCCTCGTCGAGTTCACACTCGACACCCTCGAAGCGCGCCTCGACGCGGCCCAGTTCGTGCGCGTCCACCGGTCCGTGCTCGTCCACGTGCGGGCCGTGCGCGAGCTGGTGCCGTGGTTCTCCGGCACGTACCGGGTGCGCCTCGTCGACGGAACCGAGGTGCCCCTCGCCCGGCGGCGCGCCGCGGCCGTCCGCGCCCTGCTCGGCGGGTGACCGCCCGTCGTCGCATGCGACCGCCTGTCGGACCGGCGGGCCGGCGGTCGGCGGAGAGTCGGAGATCCGGGCCGCCGTCCGGATTCTGGAGCCACACCGCCGCCCGCTGCCATGCCCTCACTCGCTGTCTCCCCGCCGGCCCCGTCCGCCTCGCTCTCCGCGCTCCGCGGGCTGTGGCGCGTGAGCCCGCCGCTCGTCGCCGCGGCCGCCGCGATGGTCCTGCTCGGCGTCGTCTGCCTCGTCGGCCTCGCCGTGGACCCGCGCGTGCTCGGCGGGCAGCCGGTGTGGGTGAAGCCGCTGAAGTTCTGCGTCTCCGTCGCACTCTACGTCCTCGGCCTCGCTGTGCTGCTGGAGCCGCTCCGCGGCCGCGTCGTGCGCGGCGTCGTCGGGTGGGGCGTCGGCGGACTGTTGACCATCGAGACCGTCCTCGTCGCCGTCCAGGCGTTCCGCGGCGTGCAGAGCCACTTCAACACGAGCACGGCCGTCGACGCCCTGATCTATGCCTCGATGGGCGTGATGATCGGCATCGTGTGGGCGCTCACGCTCGTCGCGGCCGTCGCCCTGCTCCGGACGCCCACGGCAGACCGCCAGTGGAAGCGGGCCGCGTTGTGGGGGCTCGGGCTGACGCTCGCCGGGGCCGCCGTAGGCACCCGGATGACCTCGCCGACGCCCGAGCAGGCGGCCGGCTTCGCCGACGCCCCGCCCAGCGTCGTCGGGGCGCACACGGTCGGCGCGCCCGACGGCGGGGCGGGGCTCCCGGTCGTCGGGTGGAGCCGGGCCGGGGGCGACCTCCGCGTGCCCCACTTCTGGGGCCTCCACGGCCTCCAGGCGCTTCCGCTGCTCGCGCTCTGGCTCCGCCGCCGCCGCCTCCCCGAGCGCCAGCAGAGTCGGCTCCTGGCCGTCGGCGGGGTCGCCTACGCCGGCG
>JANPJI010000128.1:0-2243 GCA_031425425.1 Rubricoccaceae bacterium | reverse complement strand
TGGGCCGCCGCCTTCGCCGCCGAGGCGCAGCGAGCCCTCGACGAGGTCGAGACGGCCGCGCCGTGGCTCACGCCCGGAGCCGAGGCCTCCCCTGCCGAGGGGCTCCCAGCCGACATGCTCGCCGACCTCGACGGGGCCGGCTCGCTCGGAGATCTCGCCGACCGCATCGGTCGCCACCGCGACGCGCACGCCGCCCTCGCGCCGGCTGCCGACGCCCTCGCGGCGCTCTTTGCCGAGGCCGAGCGCCTCGCGGGCGTCGCGGACACGCTCGTGCGCGAGATGGACTTCCGCCCGCTCTACGACCCCGAGCGCGACCTCTTCCGGATCGGATACGACGCCGGCATGGCCCGCCAGGACTCATACACGTACGACCTGCTGGCCTCCGAGGCGCGGCTCGCGTCGTTCCTCGCCGTCGCCAAGAACGAGGCCCCGCCGGCGCACTGGTTCCACCTCTCCCGGCCAACGCGCGTCACGCGCTCCCGGCGGGCGCTCCTCTCGTGGAGCGGGACCATGTTCGAGTACCTCATGCCGGCGATCTACACGCGGCTCTACGACCAGACGCTGCTCGCCGATGCATGCCACACGGCCGTCTCGCTCCAGCGCCTCTATGGCCGCACCAAGAGCCGCCCGTGGGGCATCTCCGAGAGCGGCTACGCCCACCTCGACCTTCACCTGACGCTCCAGTACCGCGCCTTCGGCGTGCCGTACCTCGGCCTCAAGCGCGGCCTCGGCGAGGACTACGTCGTCGCGCCGTACGCGACACTCCTCGCGCTCGTCGTCCAGCCCGAGCGCGCGCTCGTCAACCTGAAGCGCCTCGACAAGGCGGGCGCGTGGGGGCCGTACGGCTACTTCGAGGCGATCGACTACACGCCCGGCCGCGCGACGAGCCCGGCCGCGGACGGCGAGGAGCCCCGCGAGATCGTCCGCTCGTACATGGCCCACCACCAGGGCATGGGCCTGCTCTCGATCACCAACGCCCTCCGGGACAACGTCTTCCAGGAGCGGTTTCACCGCGACCCGCTCGTGCGGTCGGTCGAGATCCTGCTCCAGGAGCGCGTCCCCACCGTCGTCGAGCGCGTGGACCCGCACCCGCTCGACGAGACGGAGATCGAGCCGGTCGAGATCGCCCCGGTCGAAGCCCGCGTCGCGCACTTCTCGATCGCCAGCACGGGCGACCCCGCCCCGCACGCCGCGCTCCTCTCGAACGGGCGCTACTCCGCCCTCGTCACGACGGCCGGGAGCGGCTTCTCGCGCCTCGGCGACGTCGCCCTGACGCGCTGGCACGGCGACCGCACGCGCGACGCCGACGGCTTCTTCGTGTACGTCCGCGACGTCGAGAGCGGGCGCTTCTGGTCGGCCGGCCAGCAGCCCGTCACGTCGAGTCCCGAGCCCGACCGCTACGACGTGTGGGTCCACGCCAACAAGGTCGAGACGGCCCGTGTGGACGACTGGATCGAGACGTTCATGGAGGCCGTCGTGTCGCCCGAGGACGACGTGGAGGTCCGCCGCGTGACGGTCACCAACTACAGCGACCGCGCGCGGACGATCGAGCTGACGAGCTACGCCGAGGTCGTGCTCCAGTCCGCCGCGGCCGACCTCGGGCATCCGGCCTTCTCGAAGCTGTTCGTCGAGACCGAGTTCCTGCCGCGCAACAACGCCCTGCTTGCCACGCGCCGCCCGCGCGCCGAGGGCGACGCCCGCCGGTGGCTCGTCCACGCCGTGGCCGACCGCGGCCTCGCGCGCAACGACCGCGCGGTCTCCTCGCCGGTCGAGTACGAGACGGACCGGATGCGCTTCGTCGGCCGCGGGCGGACGCTGGACAGTCCGGCCGCGATGGACGCCGGCGCGCGCCTCTCCCGCACGGCCGGGGCCGTGCTGGACCCCGTGGTGTCGCTCCGGCGGTTCGTGACGCTCCAGCCGAAGCAGAGTGCGCAGGTCGTGTTCTCGCTCGCCGTCGCGGCGACGCGCGAGGACGCCGAGCGCCTCGCCGAGCGCTACGACCACCCCGACGCCTCGCAGCGGGCCTTCGACCTCGCGTCGACATACGGGCTCGTCGAGCTCGGCCACCTCGGCATGTCTGGCGAGGAGTGCCTCCTCGCGCAGGAGCTGGGCGGACGGCTCGTTTACGGCGACCCCGCCCTCGCCGCGCCCGCACAGACGCGCCAGCGCAACACGCGCCCGCAGTCCGGCCTGTGGGCGTACGGGATCTCGGGCGACCTCCCGATCCTGCTCTTCCGGGCGGA
>JANPJI010000127.1:0-1956 GCA_031425425.1 Rubricoccaceae bacterium | reverse complement strand
CAAGGCCGACCCGCTCGGCGTCCCGTCGCTAGGGTCCTGGCCAGTCTGCGCGCTTCCCCAGGCGCCCGGCGCCATCACCGTCGTTCCGCGCCGGGGAGCAGCCGCTCCCGCCGGAGCCGATGCCGGGGCCGACGCCGGGGCCGATGACGGAGGCGCGAGCGATGGCGGCGCCGCCGCTCCTGCGGAGGGCACGCCGCCCTACGAGCTCGTCGTCGTGCTCCCTGGAGCCCGCGGCTCGAGCGCCAAGGTCGTGACCATCGATCCGCGGCCCTTCCTGCGGGGCGCCGGCGTCACACGCATCCTTCGCGACGGTCGCGAAGAGGAGCTTCCGCTCGACGGCGGCGCCGTCATCGGACCAGGCTCGCTCGCCCCGTGCCCCATCACGTCCGCGGTCGAGCTCGGAGGCGAGGAAGACATCCCCGACGCGGTGCGGCCGCCGTCGGCGTGGAAGAACGGCGTCGTCCATCAAGGCGGCGCCGAGATCGATCTCACGTGCGCGCGTCCGCCGGCGGGGGAGACGTGCGGGCTCCGGCCGTGTTGCCTCCGCGCGGTCGACGGCGGTCAGAGTGTTCCCGGCGTCGATACCGCCGCGGGCGAGACGGCGGGCGTGACGTGCGACCCGGGCCCGGACGCCGGAGCAGGAGATGCCGGAGCCGCGGACGTTCCGCTCTCCGTGGCGCCGGTGGACCCGCCGCGCCTCGTCGCGCTCGCGCGTGACGACCTGACCGTCTACATCGCCGACGAGGGGGTACCTCTCATCCACGTGGTCGACCTCTCCGTTCCCGGAGCCATGGTCGAGCGCGCGCCGCTGGTCGCCACCAGCGAGCGCGACCCGACGCGGCCGGTGGGCGTCCGCACCCTCGCGGTGAGCCCGCCCACGCGAGACTTCCGGAAGTTCCTCTACGCCGTCGACGCCCGCGAGGGATCGGTCATGGTGTTCGACGTCAGCGACCCAGCGAGCCCGGTGAGGACACCGCTCCGTCGTCCGAATGCCGAGCTGAATCCGTTCCAACCGCCGGACCGCATCGCACTGAACGCTCCGGTCGTGACCGTCGCCTTCGCGCGCACCGACTTTCCGCTCACGCAGCAGGCCGGGCTCCCGCTCCAGGGCAGTGCCGCGCCGTCGGGCCTCCTCTGCAACCCGAACCCGAACGCGCCGACCACGCTCGGAGCGGACGGCACGGTACCCGACCCCGGGGTCTTCTATCGCGCCAACGGGAGCGACGCGCCCGTCGCGCTCGGCCCGCGGCGCCTGCGCGGCGTGTTCGGCTTCGCGACCCTGTCGAATGGCGTCGTGGTCGTCATCGACGTCGACGACTGGGACGCCCCGTGCCGCCGGCCCGCGCTGCTCGACGGCACCTACGCCACCGGTGCGACGCCCTTCAGCGTGCTCGCCGTTCCGCAGCCCGCAGCCCCTGCCGGCGACCTCGACCCCTACCATGTGCCCGTCGCCGGCCAGGGCGTGACCACCAACGAAGTCTTCTTTCCGGTCTCTGCTCCGCACCGGCTTCGGTCCGCGAACCTGATGCTCGACTCGACGACGAGCGGGCGAAAATACCCGTTCGTTCTGGGCGTACCGCAGGTCGACCGGTTCAGCACGCCGCTCCCGCTGCCGCCGTCGGAGGGAAGCGCAGGCACGCCGATCCTCACGCCGACCGTCGAGCCCGGCGTCGACGACATCTCCCTCTCGCCCTCCGGCAGCTCTTCTGCAGGCGGAAGCGCCGACGGAGGCGCCGACGGGGGCGCGGCGTCCACCGCCGGCCGCCTCGTCGGGCCACGCTTGTCGTTCGATACCCCCGAGGTGCACGTCGACCAGGAGTGGGCGGTGACCTACGAGGGCGTCATTCCGGGGCTCGTGGACCTCATCGGCACGCTGTCGACGACCGATCGCTATCAGACGCTCGTGCTCGACCAGCCCGACGGCCGGTTCTGCGGCCGCGGCGTCGAGGACGCCGC
>JANPJI010000126.1:0-3280 GCA_031425425.1 Rubricoccaceae bacterium | reverse complement strand
GCTACCGCGGGCGGTCCGCGCCGGGGACGCTCCGCGAGCAGATGGGGCACCTGCCGCGCGAGATCGCCAAGAACCTCGCCTCGGCGAAGCTCGGGCAGCTCATCCCGGTCGCCGGGGCGGCCATCGGGGCGGGCGTCAACTACTGGTTTACGGACCAGACAGCGCAGGCCGCGACGGCCCTCTGCCGCGTGCTGTACCTGGAGCGCAAGGAGCGGCTGTGACAACGGCCGGAGACCGGGTACGTGCGGGCGTCGCCGCAGCGTTCGTGACACTCTTCCTCGTGGCGTGCGGTCTCATCTGGATGAGGATCGGCCCGGGCGCCATTGCGTGGGCGTTCCTGGGAGCCTCGTTGGCTGCATCGGCCTGCGTGGGCGTTCTAAACGCTCCGCGGCTTCGTGCCATCTCCGCCCCGTCGCGAGGTGCTGTGCTGGGGATTGGCGTCACTCTTCAGGCCTACGTGCTCACGGCTGCTATCCTCGCTTCGCTGGCCGTCGTGTTCTCCGGCTGGATGGACGGCGCAATGCTCGAAGGTGGATCCGAACATGCCCCGGGTCCGGCGGGCAATGCTATCCTCGTCGTCGGAATGGCTGCGATGATAGGAGTTCCGCTGGTCCCAGTCGCGGCCGTCTTCGGCGCGGCGATCGGGTGGTGGTTGGTCCGACGGAGACAACCACCCCTGTGAGCTTCGGCCACATTCCTGGCGTTCCCGTCGGTACTAGGTTCGCCGACCGAACGGCGCTTCGCGCAGCGGGCGTCCACCGGCCGCCGCAGGCAGGCATTTGCGGGACAGCCGCAGGCGGAGCGGAATCCGTTCTGCTCGCCGGCGGCTACGTGGATGATCTCGACCTCGGCGACATGGTCTTGTACACGGGCGCTGGCGGGCGCGACCCCAGCTCAAAGCGGCAGACCGCCAATCAGTCGCTCAACGGGCCGAACCTTGCCCTCGCGACGAGCCAGCGCCTCGGTGTGCCGGTCCGGGTTGTGCGCCTCGTCGGCGAGCGGCCCGACCGCGTCTTCCGCTACGACGGCCTGTACCGCGTCGCGGACTACTTCCCCGCGGTTGGGAAGGACCGATTCCGCATCTGGCGTTTCCGCCTCGAACGCGCGGCCGAGGTCGTGTATGAGGCGCCTGCCGCACCCCTCCTCGTCGCTGAGCCGCCCGGCCTGTTCGACGTTTCGGTCGGCGGCGAGGCGCCGCGCCGGTCCGTCTCTACCGTCTCGCGCGTGATCCGTGACACGGCGGTCACGCGCGAGGTCAAGCGGCTCCACGCGCTCCGCTGCCAGATGTGCGGCGAGCGCGTCGAGACGCCGACGGGGCCGTACGCCGAGGCGGCGCACGTATGGCCACTCGGCCGCCCACACGACGGGCCGGACGTTCTCGCCAATGTGCTCTGCCTCTGCCCGACCCACCACGCCGCGCTCGACCTGTACGGCGTCGGCATCGCGGACGACCTGTCGCTGGTCGGCGTGCCGGGTCGCCTTCGCACAGCGAAAGGCCACGACGTCGGTGCGGTGTACCTCCGATACCGGCGGACGCTGTTCGAGGCGGCACAGGACGAGGCCGCCGACGCCGCGCGCCGGGCGGCCTGAAGCCTCTACTGTGCAGGTGCTCGTACGCTGCCCCCTCACCCTGACCCTCTCCCCGAGGAGAGGGGACGTCGTAGGGCGAGTGAGCCGGCTCACGAGCAACCGCGCTCCGCTCTAGCGGCCAGCGAACTGGCTCGCGTAGCGCCCGAGGCCCTCGGCGCGGAGCCGCGCGGCCGGGACGAACCGCAGCGCGGCCGAGTTCATGCAGTACCGCAGCCCCGTCGGAGCCGGGCCGTCGTCGAAGACGTGCCCGAGGTGGCTGTCGCTGGCCGCGCCGCGGACCTCGGTGCGGGCGATGCCCATCGTGCGGTCCGTCACCGTGCGGACGGCGGACGGCGTGAGCGGGCGCGTGAAGCTCGGCCAGCCCGTGCCCGAGTCGAACTTGTCGCGGCTGCTGAACAGCGGCACGCCCGAGACGACGTCGACGTAGATGCCGGCGCGGTCCTCGTCGTGGTACGCGTTGCGGTACGGCGTCTCGGTGGCGTCCTCCTGCGTCACGCGCCACTGGATCGGCGTGAGGCGGGCGCGGAGCGCGGCCGTCTCCTGCGCCGAGCGCGCGGGCCGGCGCGGGGTGGACTGGGAGCACGCCGGCAGGGCGGTCCCGACAAAGGCGACCGCGAGAACGGTGACGGCGGAGAGGTGGCGAAGCATCGGAGGAGGGGATGGGGGATGCCGGGTGAACCCGGATCTGGGGATGCGGCATGGGCAGAGGCGGCCGGAAGGGGGATTCTGGTCATCCCTTCATCCCGCACCCCTCATGCCGTCTCGGTCAGATGCGCGTCCCGGCGACGCCGGCCGACTCGCCCCAGATCTCTCGGAGGCGGACGTCGCGGCGGCAGCCGCGGCGGTACTGCTCGTAGCGCGCCGGGTTCAGGCGCGCAAAGTCTTGGTGGTACGCCTCGGCGGCGTAGAACGGGGCCGCGGCGCGGACGCGGGCCACGACCGGGCGCTCCATCCGCGCCGTGACCTGGCGGAGCGACGCCGCCGCGACGCGGCGCTGGGCGGCCGTCTGCGCGAAGATGGCCGCCTGGTAGGTCTCGCCGCGGTCGCAGAACTGGCGGTCGGCCGTCGTCGGGTCCACGTTGTGCCAGAAGAGACGCACGAGCGACTCGTAGCTCACCACCGCCGGGTCGAACACGACCTGGACGGCCTCGATGTGCCCCGCCGGGTTCGTGAACGTGCTCTCGTAGCTCGGGTTGACGGTCGTCCCGCCCGAGAAGCCGGACGTGGCGCGCTGAACGCCCCGTGCGCCGTCGAACACCTTCTCCATGCTCCAGAAGCAGCCGCCAGCGAAGACGGCCGTCTCCATCCGCGGCGGGACGGGAGCGCCATCGGCGAGTGGGGACGCCGCGGCAGTCGGTGCGGCGGCCGCGTCGGAACGGGCGCAGCCGAGGGCGACGAGCAGCGGCACGGCCGCCGCGAATACCAGAAGGGGGAAACGCATCGCGCGAGTGGAAGGGGAGATGCACCCCGAACGCCTGATGCCGCGACATCTTTCCCCGCGGCGGTGGAGATCCGGTGCGGCGGACGCCGGGGGCCGTGCACGAAGGCTGCGGGGAGGCCTCGCCGAGGCGCGCGGCCTAGCTTTCGCGTTCAACTTCCAGGATCAGAAATGGCACTCGTCGCCATCGTCGGCCGGCCCAACGTGGGCAAGAGCACGCTCTTCAACCGCCTCACCGAGAGCCGCGACTCC
>JANPJI010000125.1:0-1520 GCA_031425425.1 Rubricoccaceae bacterium | reverse complement strand
CGCGCCGCTTTCAAACCAAACCGATCTTCACGCGCCCCGCGTGCCTCCATTCAGCCGCCCGGCACGTCTAAATAACCGACCATGATTCTCGAACATCAAGAGCCCGTTTAGCGGCGGCCCGCAGGGCCGCGTTTCCCCACGATGTTAGAGAATCGTGAACTCCCCTCTAGTGCTCCGTCAGCCTTGCTTTGTCGGGTAACGCTGGCCATCCTATTGCCGGCTCCGCAACGGCATGGAGGCCGGTCATGGCCAAGAAGTACCGGGTCACGCTGACCCCGGAGGAACGCGTCCAGTTGGAACAACTCGTGTCGCGCGGCAAGGGGGCCGCCCGCCGGCTCGCGCACGCCCGCGTCCTGCTCCAGTGCGACGAGTCGGACGGCGGCCCGCGGCGGGCGGACGCGGACGTCGCCGCCGCGCTCGACGTCAGCGTCCGCACGTGCGAGCGGGTGCGCGAGCGGTTCGTCGAGCGCGGGTTCGACGCCGCGCTGGACCCCGCGCCGACGTCCCGGAACTACGCCCGCCGGCTCGACGGGGCGCAGGAGGCCCGGCTGGTCACGCTCGCGTGCTCGGCCCCGCCCGACGGCAAGGCGCGGTGGACGCTGCGGCTGCTCGCCGACCGGATGGTCGAGCTGTCGTACGCGCCCGCGGTCTCGCACGAGACCGTGCGGCAGGTCCTGAAAAAAACGAGCTCAAGCCGTGGCTGAGGCGGATGTGGTGCATCCCGCCGGCCGCGTCGGCCGAGTTCGTGTGCCACATGGAGGACGTGCTGGCCGTGTACCACCGGCCCTACGACCCGAGGCGGCCGGTCGTGTGCCTGGACGAGACGTTCAAGCAGTTGATCGGCGAGGTCCGCGACCCGCTGCCGGCGCGGGCCGGGTCGCCCGCCAAGTTCGACAGCGTCTACCAACGCAACGGCGTGGCCAGCGTGTTCATGGCGTTCGAGCCGCTCGCGGGCTGGCGGCACGCCGAGGTGACCGGCGGGCGGACGGCCAAGGACTGGGCGCACGTCGTCAAGGCGCTGCTCGACGGGCGGTACAAGGACGCGGAGAAGCTCGTGCTGGTGATGGACCAACTGAACACGCACGCGGCCACCTCGCTGTACGCGGCGTTCGCGCCCGACGAGGCGCGGCGGCTGGCGGACCGGTTGGAGATCCACCACACGCCCAAGCACGGGAGCTGGCTGGACATGGCCGAGATCGAGCTGAGCGCGATGTCGCGCGACCTGCCGGACCGCGTCGGCGACCGGCCGGCGTTCGTCGCGCACGTGGCCGCGTGGGAGAGGCGGCGGAACGACGCGGGCGTCAAGGCGAACTGGCAGTTCACGACCGCCGACGCCCGGGTCAAGCTCCGCAAGCTTTACCCGACAGTCGACGGCTGACGGAGCACTAGAAAGCTTTTCGCGCGTCCGAGCCACCTAGACGCGGCCCGCAAGCGGGCCGGCTAAACGAAGGCGCTCAGGTGTTTGCACGGCCATGAAGATTCCGGGTCGTCGCGAAGCGCCAAACCCGGCGTGCCTGTCG
>JANPJI010000124.1:0-4109 GCA_031425425.1 Rubricoccaceae bacterium | reverse complement strand
AAGGACGCTGTGCTCGGCCTGAAAACCCTGCTCGAAGCGAGCGGCTTCACCGTGTATGTGGACTCCGAGTCCGACCCGCACCTCGATCCGAACAAGGTTGACGCATCGACGGTTGATGTCGTCCGGCGCCGGGTTCGCGGGTCTCGTGGGCTGCTGTACGCGACCTCCGAGAACGCTGAGGAGTCAAAGTGGATGGCCTGGGAACTCGGCCTCGGTGACGGACTGGGCAAGAAGGTCGCCGTAATTCCGGTGAGCGGCGCTTCCGGTGCCGTCACTACGCGCGAGTTCCTGCTCGTGTATCCAGAGGTTCAGGACGGATCGCATGGGCAGCCCCTGTGGATTCGTCGGCCGGACGGCGGGTACGTCGCCTTCTCGACGTGGTTGCGCGGGGAGTAACAGCATCGCGTGTTTCCGGGCTTCGCGCGGACCCCAGAGGTGCACATTCCGTAATTCCTGTCGATATTCCAAGAATATTCTGGAATATGAAACAAGTGTCAACGCTCACGTGGACCCGCGGGAATCTGACCGGGACGGCGCCGTGAGCGACCGGGGGTACGGGGGGCCGACCAGAGGGGACGCCTCCCGAGCGTGAGCGAGGGTGGCGGCCCCGTCGGGAGGCCCCCCGCTAGCGGACAATTGGACAGACGGTCGCGTCGCGATCGAGAATGTCCGGGTGTGATGGGCGGGGGACCGGAGCTGGAACCTCCGATCCCCCAGGACGACGCCGGGTTGGGGGGCGCCATCCAGGCATCCTCGTAGCCCACGGACAGCGCGCGTCCAGCCCTCACGCCGGGGCGCGGGTTGGGTCATGGCGGCTACGATCTCGATTGCCCGCATTGCGGCACACGATTCTGCATCTGCTCGGCCTGCTGGAGAGGTCATGCGTACTGTTCCACGGAGTGCAGCGCCGCCGGACGCCGATCGTCTCTGCGCGCAGCTCGCCGTCGATGGGATCGATCGGCGGCTGGCCGCGAAAATCATCGCGTTCGTCAGAAGGAATATCGAAATCGTCTCGATCCGAAGCCCCGATCCAGCGTGACGGATCACCCTTCCAAGGCGACGAACGGGCCGGTACCCCCGAACGCGCAGGTCGCCGACCCGGCGATCGCGACGGAGGTGTCCGATGTTGACCGAGATTCGCATGGTCCCGAGGCGGGGCCTGCTGCTGCTGACGGGGATGGGGTTCGACGGGGAGTGCCTGCTGAAGGCCAGGCTGAGCCTCCATCCCGCCCATCCTCGCGCGCTGATCACCGTCCTCGAGGGCCTGGCGCTGTGGTCCGGCCGCAAGCTCCCCGCTGCTGTCGGTGTCAGCGCGAGCTCGTCGCCCTCCATCGCGGCCCTCCTGCCCGATGGCCCAGCCTGGACCTCGCCTCTGGTCGACCTCTACCTCGTGGACCACCCACGACGCCGCCACAAGACCCGCATCGACGGCGTAGGTGATCTGCGCGAGGCGCTGCAGCTCCGCCTGCCGGTGACGCCATGATCTCGGCCGCGACCAAGGCCGAGATTCGCCGACTGTTCTTCGCCGAGCACTTCGCGGTGAACACCATCGCCGAGACGCTCGGCGTCCACCACGACACGGTCCGCCAGGCGATCGGGTCGCACTGGTTCGTCTCGACGCCGGCGCTCCGGAAGAGCCAGCTCGACCCGTTCGTTCCGTTCATCCGGGATACGCTGGAACGACACCCGAAGCTGCGTGCGACGCGCCTGTTCTTGATGCTGAAGGACCGCGGATATGTCGGTTCGGTCCAGCAACTCCGGCGGATCGTCAAGCGATTCCGTCGACAGCCGGCCAAGGCATTCCTCGCGCTTAACACGCTGCCTGGCGAGCAGGCGCAGTGCGACTGGGGCTCGTTCGGCACCTTGAAGGTCGGCAAAGCCACGCGCCAGCTGTCGTGCTTCGTGATGGCGCTCCGCTACTCCCGTCGGGTCTACGCCCGGTTCACGCTGGACCAGACCATGGCCACGTTCCGACGCGGCCATGTCGACGCGTTTCGGGCGTTCCGCGGCGTTCCCCGGGTGATCCTGTACGACAACCTCAAGACGGCCGTGCTCGAGCGGATCGGTGACGCGATCCGCTTCCATCCCGAGCTCCTGGAGCTGGCGGGGCACTACCACTTCCGACCGCAGCCGTGCAACGTCGCGGCCGGCTGGGAGAAAGGCCTCGTCGAGCGCATGATCGGCTATCTTCGGACGTCGTTCGCCGCAGCCCGCCACTACCGGGACCTCGACGACGCCAATGCCCAGCTTCGCCAGTGGCTCGAGACCGTCGCGAACGTCCGACCCTGGCCAGGCGACCACGAGCGCACGGTGGATGTCGTCTGGGATGAGGAAATCCCGCGACTCATCGCACTTCCGGAGCACGACGCCGAGGCGTCACACGTGCAGACGATTCGGTCCGGCAAGACGCCATACGTCCGGTTCGACTGGAACGACTACACCATCCCGCACGTCCTCGTTCGCCAGCCGCTCACCCTCGTCGCCGACGAGACCTCGGTCCGCGTTCTCGACGGCTCAGAGACCGTCGCGAAGCACGTTCGGAGCTACGATCGCGGCCAGCGCATCGAAGACCCCGCGCACCTCGACGGCCTGCTCGCCGAACGCCGGCGCGCGATCCCGACGAAGGTCCAGGATCGGCTTCGTGCCGCCGTTCCCGAGATCGATCGGCTGTACGAGATGCTGGCGATGCGTGGCGAGAACCTCGGGTTCAACGTGGCCCGATTCTCGTCCCTGCTGTCGCTCTACGGCGTCGACGACTTCCGCGAGGCCGTCCACGAGGCCGCAGCGCGTGAGACGCCGCGAAGCAGCTCGGTCGGCAACATCCTCGAACGTCTGCGGCGGGCTCGGAACGCGCCGGTCGTCCTGCCTGTCCGCTTGCCCGACGACCCACGTGTCCGCGATCTCCGGGTCGTTTCGCACAATCCGGCCACCTACGACAGCCTGATGACGCCCGACCGGGAGACCGACCATGACCGGTGACGAGCTGAACAAGGCGTTGAAAGAACTCAAGCTGCACTACCTGTTCGACTCGTTCGACGATCTCGTCGCGCAGGCGACGAAGGCCCGCTGGGGACCTCGGGAGTTGGTCGAGGCGGTGGTCCAACGGGAGCTCGAGGAGAAGCGCCGGCGCAGCATCGTGCGCCGCACCGACGAGGCGAAAATGGGCAGGTTCAAGCCGATGGACGAGTTCGACTGGGCGTGGCCGACGAGCATCGACCGCGCCCAGGTCGAACGCCTCCTCGCGCTCGACTGGATCGTTCGAGCCGAGAACTGGATCCTCGCGGCGGCGCAGGGCCTCGGCAAGACGATGCTGGCGAAGAACGTCGCGCATCGAGCGGTCCTCGCTGGGCACTCGGTGCTCGTCACCACCGCGGCGTCGATGCTCCTTGATCTTCGGCAGCAGGACAGTGCGCGGGCGCTTCGCGCCCGGCTGCGCCGCTACACCACGCCTCGGCTCCTGGTCGTCGACGAAGTAGGCTACCTTTCGCACGATGCCGCGTCCGCAGACCTGCTCTTCGACGTCGTGTCCCGTCGGTACGAATCGGGCGCGATTCTGCTGACGACCAACCTTTCCTTCACCGATTGGCCCCAGCACTTCCCCGGCGCCGCGTGCGTGACCGCGATGATCGACCGGCTCACCCACCACGGCGAGGTTGTCCCCATCGAAGGGGAGTCCTACCGCCTCAAGGAAGCCAGGGAGCGGAAGGCGAAGCGCGGACGGTGAATCGCTCGCCCGGCCGGCCGCTCACGCGGCCGAGCCGGCGCGAAACCCGCGGATCGAGGCGAGCGCCAACACGGTGCGGGCGGTCGGGGCTGCGGCGTGCCGGAGCGCGCTGTATGCGGAGCTCATGGGCGTCGTCGACCTGCCGGACGACTGCGATCTGCTTGCTGGAATCTGCCTGATGGCCGGTCCGGTGAACCAGAACGACATCGGGAAGCAGTTCCAGGGGGTGCCGGATCTCCTGGCGTCGGCGTTCCCCGGGCGGGATCCGACGACGCTTGTGGTGTGGACGCTGTAGGCGTAGACGGTGGCCGTTCCGATCGGGAACGAGGAACTGCTGATGAACGAAGCCCGTAAGGGCGCGCTCGTGGACCTGCGGGCCGGGGCG
>JANPJI010000123.1:0-5795 GCA_031425425.1 Rubricoccaceae bacterium | reverse complement strand
ACGTTCCTGCCGATGACGCACATCTACGCCCGGATGCTGTCGTTCGCGGACGTCGCGTGGGGCCACCAGGTGTTCTACTCGAACCCGGACACGCTCGTGGCGCACCTCGCCGAGGTCCGGCCGACGATCTTCGCGACGGTCCCGCGCGTGCTCGAAAAGGTGTTCGACAAGGTCACGCTGGGCGTCCAGCAGTCCGAGGGGGCCAAGAAGAAGATCGGGTCGTGGGCGATGGGGCTCGCCGCGGCGTACGACATGGAGCGCCCGCCGTCCGGCCTCGGGGCCATCGCGCACGGGATCGCGGACAAGCTGGTGTACTCCAAGCTCCGCGAGCGCCTCGGCCTGACGCGCGTCAAGGTGGTCTCCGTCGGCGGGGCCGCCCTCCGGGGGCAGCTCACCAACTCGTTCGCCGCGTGGGGCATCCCCACGCTCCAGGGCTACGGCCTCACCGAGACGAGCCCGGTCATCACCAACAGCACGCCCGACGCCAACCGCGTCGGCGCGACGGGCCAGCCCATCGCGGGCGTTGAGGTCGCCATCGCGCCCGACGGCGAGATCCTCACACGCGGGCCGCACGTCATGAAGGGCTACTACAAGGCCGACGAGGCGACCGCCGAGGTCATCGACGCCGAGAAGTGGTTCCACACGGGCGACATCGGCGAGTTCACGCCCGACGGCTTCCTCAAGATCACGGACCGCAAGAAGGCCCTCTTCAAGCTCTCGACGGGCAAGTACGTCATCCCGACGCCCATCGAAAACCGGCTCGCCGGGAACGCGCTCGTCGAGCAGGCGGTCGTGGTGGGCAACGGCGAGAAGTTCGCCACGGCCCTCGTCTTCCCCGGCGCGGACGCCCTCGCGGCGTGGGCCAAGGACAACGGGGCGACCGGCGACGGCGTCGAGGCGCTCGTCCGCGACCCCCGCGTCGTCGCCGAGTTCGAGCGGGTCGTCGCCGACGCCAACACGGGCGCGGACCACTGGGCGCAGGTGAAGCGGTTCCGGCTCGTGCCCGAGCCGATGACGGTCGAGAACGGCCTGCTCACGCCCAAGATGAGCGTGAAGCGGTCCGACGTCTCGAAGCGCTACGCGGACGACATCGCGGCGATGTACCGCGCCGACGTGAAGGACGGGGCAGGAGGCGTCGCGGCGGTCCTCTAGCTCCGGCTACCGGACGACGACGACCCGGACGCTCGCGCGGGCCGCTCCCTGGGCGGCCCGCGCCACGTACAGGCCGGGAGCGACCGCGGGGAGCGCGAACCGCCGCTCGCCCGAAGCGAGGTCGCCGTCGTGGACCTGTGCCACGCGACGGCCCAGCAGGTCGAACAGGTCGAGGCGCACCGGGCCGGCGTCTCGGATGGCGGCACGGCCGTTCGAAGCGTGAGCCCGGCCATGGGGGGCATGGGCTCAGACGCGACGGTGAACAGCGTCCCGACCTCGACGCTGCGGATGCGAGCATTTCGTACTCCCACACGTCGCCTATGTTGAGCGGATGGTCCGTCGGGTCCTGTCATCTGCGCGGGTGTGAGGGCGAACACGAAGGCAACGAGGGTGAGAGAGCGGGGCCTGTCCGGACCGAAAGCGGAAGGGCAAAGTAGGGTGCGGAAGGTGAGGTGCGACCGGAGGGAACGCCGGTCGCCTCGGGGCATCCAACGGGACGGCCGAACCCGCGCAAACAGCGCGCGTTGGCTTGTTAACGGTGTTAACATCTCCCGATCCAATGGAAGCCACCGTCGCCCTCTCCACCGGTCCCCACGAGCCAGAAGACGCCCCGGCGGCGTCCGAGGCGCTCGCTCGCCTCGCCGCCCGCGGGGTGGACCTCGACGTGCTCGCGGCGCTCGCCGAGCGGACCGACCTCAACGCGCTCGCGGACACGCTCGGCGGGCTCGACGACGCCGCCCTCGCCCGCGCCACGCGCGGAGCCCGCTCTCCGGCCGAGACGCCGCCCGTCAACGGGGACTACTACGACATCGGCGGGCTGCTCACCGAGCCCGAGCGCTCCGCGATGCGCCAGGTGCGTTCGTTCATGGAAGGCGAGGTCGAGCCGGTCATCAACGACTTCTGGCTCCGCGACAAGACCCCGCTCGACCTGCTCACGAAAGGATTCCGCGACCTCGACCTGCTGACGCTCATCTACGGCGAGGACCTGAACGACCGCGAGCCCAACGGGTCGGTCCTCGAAGGGCTCATCACGATGGAGATCGCCCGCGTCGACGTCTCGACGGCGACGTTCTTCGGCGTCCAGTCCGGCCTCGCGATGCAGTCGCTGCTCGTGTGCGGCTCCGAGGCGCAGAAGGCCGAGTGGTTGCCGGGCATGCGCGCGATGGAGACCATCGGCGCGTTCGGCCTGACCGAGCCCGACACCGGCTCGGCCGTCTCGGGCGGCATGGGCACGACCGCCCGCCGCGAAGGCGACACGTGGATCCTCGACGGGCAGAAAAAGTGGATCGGCAATAGCCCGTTCGCCGACATGGTCGTGATCTGGGCGCGCGACGAGGCGGACGGCCAGGTCAAGGGCTTCCTCGTGCGGGCCAAGGAGAACCCCGGCTTCGCCGTCGAGACGATCCGCGGCAAGGTGGCGCTGCGGGCCGTCGAGAACGGCGAGATCACGCTTACCGACTGCCGCGTGCCGGAGTCGGACCGCCTTCAGAAGGGCAACTCCTTCGCCGACGTCGCCGAGGTCCTCAAGCTCACGCGCGCGGGCGTCGCGTGGCAGGCCGTCGGCTGCGCGATGGGCGCGTATGAGAAGTCGCTCCGGTATGCGACGATGCGGCTCCAGTTCGGCAAGCCCATCGCCTCGTTCCAGCTCATCCAGGAAAAGCTGGTCCACATGCTCGGCAACGTGACGGCGATGCAGACGATGTGCCTGCGCCTGAGCCAGCTCCAGGACGCCGGCGTGATGACAGACGCCCAGGCGTCGCTCGCGAAGGTGTTCACGGCGGCGCGGTGCCGCGAGACGGTCGCGCTCGCCCGCGACCTCCACGGCGGCAACGGCATCCTCCTGGAGAACCACGTCGCCCGCTACTTCTGCGACACCGAGGCGATCTACTCCTACGAGGGGACCAACGAGATCAACTCGCTCATCGTCGGCCGCGCCGTGACCGGCGTCGGCGCATTCGTGTGATTTCTTTCTTGACCTCTCTTCCCTGAACCCCCGATGGAAACGCTGACCGAAACCGCCGCGGCGACGACCGACTCGCCCGCGTGGAAAGAAACGCCGTTCCGGACGGCCGCCGTGCTCGGCGCGGGCGTGATGGGCTCGCAGATCGCGGCCCACCTCGCGAATGCCGGCCTCACCGTGACGCTCCTCGACGTGACGCCCACGAGCATCGGCCGCGAGGGCGCGCCCGACAGCATCGTCCAGGGGGCGTTCACGGCCGCGGCGAAGCTCAAGCCGGACCCGTTCTTTACGGCCGCCGCCCAGAAGCGGATCACGCTCGGCAACTTCGACGACGACTTCGACACGATCAAGGACGCCGACTGGATCATCGAGGTCGTCGTCGAGCGCCTCGACGTGAAGCAGGCCGTGATGGCGCGCATCGAGGCCGCGGCCCGGCCCGACGCCGTGATCTCGTCCAACACGTCCGGCCTGCCGATCTCGGACATCGTGGACGGCCGCGGGGACGCGTTCAAGGCGCGCTTTCTGGGGACTCACTTTTTCAACCCGCCGCGCTACCTCAAGCTCTTCGAGGTCATCCCGACGGCCGACACCGACCCCGACGTGCTCCGGCGCGTGTCCGCCTTCGCGCGCGTCCACCTGGGCAAGGGCGTCGTGGTGGCGAAGGACACGCCCAACTTCATCGGCAACCGGATCGGCGTATACGGGATGCTCGGCGCGCTGAAGGAGTTCTCCGAGGGGCGCTTCTCGATTGAGGAGATCGACGCGCTCACGGGCACGCTCATCGGGCACGCCAAGAGCGCCACGTTCCGCACGGCCGACGTCGTCGGCCTGGATACGCTTCGGCACGTCGCGTCGAACCTCTACGACAACGTCCCCGACGACGAGTCCCGCGAGGTCTTCCAGGTGCCGGACGTCCTGAACAAGCTCGTCGAAGCAGGCGCGACGGGCCAGAAAGCCGGCGCGGGCTTCTTCAAGAAGGTCGGCAAGGACATTCTCTCGGTCGACCCCGAGACGATGGAGTACACCGCGCCCGGAGAGTCCGACATCAACCCGAAGGCGTTCAAGGGATCGCTCTCGCAGCGCATCACGGCGCTGTGGGAGGATGCGGGCCGCGCGGGCGACTTCTTCCGCCGGACGACGCTGGACCTGCTCGGCTACGCCGCGCGTCGCGTCCCGGAGATCGCCGACAGCCCGGCCGACGTGGACCGCGCCATCCGCTGGGGCTTCGGCTGGGAACTGGGGCCGTTCCAGATGTGGGACGCCCTCGGCGTGGACCGCGTCCGGACCGCCCTCGCCGAGGCGAACATCGACGTCCCGGCGTGGGTCGCGGACGTCCCCGAGGCCGGCTTCTACGCGGACAGCGGGGCGCCGACCGTCTGGACGCCCGGCGCGGGCGACTACACCGCGGACCCGAAGCCGGCCGACGAGTGGGGCCTGACGTATCTCAAAGCTGACGAGAGCAAGACGCTCTGGAGCAACTCCGACGCGGCGCTCCTCGACGCCGGCGATGGCGTCGCTGTATTCGAGTTCCGCTCGAAGTCCAACAGCCTCGGTCAGGAGGTCATCGCCGGGCTCGTCGAGGCGATCCGGAAGGTGGAGGACGACCGCGACCTGCGCGGCATGATCGTCGGCAACGAGGGCTCCAACTTCTCCGTCGGCGCCAACCTCGGCGAGGTGGTGATGGGGATGGCGATGGGCGGTGTGGCGAGCATCGAGCCGTTCATCCAGGGCTTCCAGGACGCGATCCTGAAGGTCCGCTACGCGACTAAGCCGGTCGTGGTGACGACGCACCAGATGGTGCTCGGCGGCGGGTGCGAGATGACGATGGCGAGCCCGCACCCGGTTGCCGCGGCCGAGACCTACATCGGGCTCGTCGAGCTGGGCGTCGGCCTCATCCCGGCCGGGTGCGGGACGACGTTCATGGCGGCCAAGGCGGCCGAGAAGGCGGCCAGCACGGACTTCCCGAGCGAGATCCAGCCGTTCCTGCGCAAGCACTTCGAGGCGATCGCGATGGCCAAGGTGGCGACGAGCGCGCGCGAGGCCCAGCTCATGGGCATCCTGGACGAGAACGCCGTCGTGGTCATGAACGCCGACCGCCGGTTCTCCGTCGCCAAGGAGCAGGTGGTCCGGCTCAGCGAGCAGGGGTACCTCCCGCCGCCGGTCCGGACCGCCATCCCGGTCCTCGGCGCGTCGGGCCGGGCCCAGTTCGAGATCGCGCTGTACCAGTTCGAGGCCGGTGGCTACGTCTCGGCCTACGACCACTACCTCGGCAGCCGACTCGCCTACATCATGACCGGCGGGGCGCTCACGGCGCCCGCCGAAGTCCACGAGAGCTACCTCCTGGAGCTGGAGCGCGAGGTGTTCCTGTCGCTCCTCGGCGAGGAGAAGACGCAGGCCCGCATCCAGAGCATCCTCACGACCAACAAGCCGCTCCGCAACTAACCCCATGCAACTCCACGATGCCTACCTGGTCTCGTCCGTCCGCACGCCGGTCGGGAAGGCCAAGAAAGGGGCGCTCCGCGACGTCCGCCCCGAGCTCCTCGGGACCGTCGCCGTCCAGGGCGCGATGGCGCGCGTGCCCGGCCTGACCGGCGACCACATCGACGACCTCGTCCTCGGGTGCGCGTTCCCAGAGGGCCCGCAGGGCATGAACGTCGCCCGGGCCATCGCCCAGAAGGCGGGC
>JANPJI010000122.1:0-4295 GCA_031425425.1 Rubricoccaceae bacterium | reverse complement strand
TGACGTTCGGGATCATCCCGGTGATCGGCCCGATCCTGGCCGTGGGGCCGCTGGCGGCGGCGCTCATCAGCGCCGGGGCCGGGGCGGCCGCCGGGAGCCTGACCGGCGCCCTGATCGGGTGGGGCATCCCGGAGGAGGACGCCAAGTACTACGAGGGCGAGGTGGGCGCCGGGCGGTACCTGGTGACGGTGGACCGGGGCAACCAGTTCGACGCCCGGTCCGTCTTCACCCGGCATGGCGGGTACGACCGGACGACGGCCCCGAAGGTGTAACGCAGGGCTGATCGACCGGTGCCCGGGCTAAAGCTCATTAGCCCGGGCACCATCGCATCTCGGCCCCAACTCTTCCTTTCGACCCCGCTCGCATGACCCGCTTTCGTCCCGCCCTCAGCGCCGGCATCGGTGCTGGCCTGCTCGCCCTCGGCCTCGCGCTCGGCGTGCAGGTCCGCGACGCCGTCTCCGCGTCCGACGACACCGAGTCGCTTCGCAAGATCGAGGAGGCCTACGAGTACATCACCCGGAGCTACGTCGAGCGCGTGGACTCGGCCCAGCTCGCCGAGGACGCCATCGACGGCATGCTCGCCGGGCTGGACCCGCACTCGGTCTACATCTCGGCCAGCGACATGAGCAACGTCCGCGACTCGTTCAACGGGTCGTTCCAGGGCATCGGGATCTACTACGAGTTCGTGCCCGGCGTCGAGGACCGCGACACGCTCGTGGTGCTGATGCCCATCGCGGGCGGGCCGAGCGACGAGGCGGGCCTCCAGGCCGGGGACCGGATCGTCCAGATCGACGACACCACGGCTATCGGGCTCGACACGGACCGCGTGCAGCACTACCTCAAGGGGCCGCGCGGGACGACCGTGCGCCTCGTCGTGGCGCGGCCGGGCTACCGCGAGCCGCTCTCGTTTACGCTCACCCGCGCCGAGATCCCGCTCAATACGGTCATCGCGACGTACATGATCGACGAAGAGACGGGCTACATCCGCCTCCAGCGCTTCGCTCGGACGAGCGCCCAGGAGGTCCGCACGGCCATCGACGACCTCCGCCGGCAGGGCATGACGCGCCTCGTGTTCGACCTCCGCGACGACGCCGGCGGGCTCCTGGACCAGGCCTACGAGATTGCCGACGAGTTCCTCCCCGACGGCGACATGATCGTCTACACGGACAGCCGGCACCCCAACAACCGCCGCCAGTACCGCGCCACGGCCGGCGGGCACTTCGAGACCGGGTCCGTGATGGTGCTCGTAAACGAGAACTCGGCGAGCGCCTCCGAGATCGTCGCCGGGGCGCTCCAGGACCACGACCGCGCCTTCCTCGTCGGCCGCCGCACGTTCGGCAAGGGCCTCGTCCAGCAGCAGTTCCCGATGTCCGACGGCTCGGTCCTCCAGATGACCGTCAGCCGCTACTTCACGCCCTCGGGCCGCCTCATCCAGACGCCCTACACCAACGGCGAGGGAGAGGAGGCGTACTTCGAGGCGAAGCGCGCGCTCCGCGCAGCCGTCGAGGACGTCGTCGCTCCTCAGGGCGGGCTCGTGGACTCGGGCCGGCTCCGCGGCGACGTCCCGGACTCGCTCGTCTTCCGCACCGACGGCGGGCGGACCGTCTACGGCGGCGGCGGCGTCCTGCCGGACTTCATCGTGAACGTGGACAGCATCTCGGCTCCGGTCCGCACGGTCATCGGGCGCAACCTCGACAACGACTTCGCCCGCGTCCGCATCGAGCAACTCGGCGACAGCTTCCGGCAATCGTGGGCGGGCCGCGAGAGCGAGTTCGTGCGCAACTACCGCGTCGACGACCCGACGTTCGAGGCGTTCCTGAGCTACGCCCAGGCGCACGGCGTCCCCGTCGTCGCCGTGCGCACGCCGACGTCCGGCGACAGCGTGCTCGTGCGCAGCGAGGTCGCCGCGTCGCGGACCGAGATCGCGACGCGCATCAAGGCCTTCATGGCGCGCCGCCTGTTCGACGCCGACTCGTTCTACCCGGTCGTTGGCCAGATCGACCCCGTGATCCTCGCCGCGATGGCGCAGTGGCAGCAAGCATCGACCTCGCTCGCTCAAGCGAACCGGTAGCGGAGGAACGCAGGAGGGGAAAAACGTAGGAGCGCACGCGGTGAGCTCGCGCTCCTGCGTTTTCCCGCCTCTTCACCGCGCCTCGCCCGGCCGGCCGGCTAGCTTGCGGGATCACGAACGGACCCGCAGCATGGCCTATCCCGCGACTCTCATCCCCGGCGACGGGATCGGCCCTGAAGTCGTCGCCGCGACCGTCCAGGTCCTTGAATCGACCGGCGTCGACTTCGAGTGGGACGAGCAGGCCGCCGGCCTCGGCGCGTTCGAGGCCACCGGCGACCCGCTCCCGCCGGCCACCATCGCGTCCATCGAGCGGACGCGCCTCGCGCTCAAGGGCCCGCTCACGACGCCCGTCGGCACCGGCTTCAAGAGCATCAACGTGCGCCTGCGGCAGCACTTCTCGCTCTACGCCAACGTCCGTCCCTGCGCGACGCTGCCCAACACGAAGGGGCCGTTCACCGGGATCGACCTCGTGCTGTACCGCGAAAACACCGAGGGCCTCTATTCGGGCATCGAGCACTTCGACGCGCAGAACCAAATCGCGGACTCGACCTCGCGCGTGTCGCGGCGCGGCTCCGAGCGCATCATCCGGTATGCGTTCGATGATGTACGCCGCCGTGGCCGCCGTCGGCTCACGCTCGCGCACAAGGCCAACATCCTCAAGGAGACCGGCGGCCTGTTCCTCTCCATCGGCCGCGAGATCGCGAAGGAGTACCCGGACATCCAGTTCGACGACCGCATCATCGACAACATGGCGATGCAACTCGTGATCCACCCGCAGGAGTACGACTCGATCGTCACGACGAATCTCTTCGGCGACATCCTGTCGGATCTTATGGCGGGCCTCGTCGGCGGTCTCGGCGTGACGGGCTCGGGCAACATCGGGGCGGACTGCGAGATCTACGAGGCCGTCCACGGCTCCGCGCCGGACATTGCCGGCAAGGGCATCGCCAACCCGACGGCGCTCATCCGCTCGGGCGAGATGATGCTCCGCTCGCTCGGCGAGCGCGCCGCGGCCGACGCCCTTTCCGGAGCGCTCGTCGACCTCTACTCCGATGCGTCCGCGCTCACCGGCGACCTCGGCGGGCCGGCCACCACGTCCTCCTTCGCCGCCGACCTCTCGGCCCGTGTTCAGCGCCGCCTCGCAGACTAGCGCCCGCCGCCTCGGGCTCGTCGAAAGCGGCAGTCCTCGTTCTGCGATCCGACACGCTCTTGCCGGCTCCACCCGACCGACCCCGATGCTCCAACGTCCGCAAACGATCTACCTCCTTCTCGGCGCGGCTTTGCTGGCCGTCTTCGTCGCGCTCGGGCACGTGTGGTCGCCCGGAGTCTCGGGCGTGTACCCGTGGCTCGGGGCCGCCGCGTACGGGCTCGCCGTCCTTGCGGCCGTCGTCGCGCTCGGGGCCGTCTTCGTGTACAAAGACCGCGCGCGGCAGCGGACGGTGATCGGAGCGGCGCAGGTGCTCGACCTCCTGCTCGTGCTCCCGCTCCTCGTCGGGCTCTACTCGACGACCTCGGACGCGACTGCGGCGGGGGGCGAGGCATATGAGAGCTACCTGGTGGCGCTCGTCCCGCTCGTGGCCTACGTCCTGCTGCGTATGGCGCGCCGCGGCGTGGACCGCGACATCGCGACAGTTCGCTCGATGGACCGGCTGCGGTAGTGCGGAGCGAGGTGCCGGCGCGCGCTCCCGGCGAGGCCGTGCCGCGGGCCATCTGGGCGCTTCTCGGCGTCGGGCTGCTGTGCTACGGGTCGTCCTCGATCCTCGTCCGCGTGGCCGGCCCGGTCGAGCCGCTCGCCATCGCGGCGTGGCGGACCACGTTCGTGGCGCTCCTGCTCGCACCGGCCGCCGCGGTAAAGGCACGCGGGGAGTTGTCCCGGATGTCGCGCCGCGAGTGGGCGCTCGTGGTCGCCGCGGGTGTGCTTCTCGGGCTGCACTTTATTGCGTGGATCGTCTCGGTGCAGCTCACGACCGTCGCTGCGGCGTCCGTGCTCGTCACGACGAGCCCGCTGTGGATCGCCGTCTTTGGGGTGCTCGGGTTCGGGGTGCGGGCGAGCCGGCGAACGCTCCTGTCGGTCGGCCTCGGGGTGGCCGGGGCGGCCCTCATCGGGCTTGGCGGAGGGGGGGGTGGACCCGCTCCGGCGGGTGCAGCGCTGGGCAACGGCCTCGCGCTCGGGGCCGCGGCGCTCGTCTCGGTGTACTACCTCGCCGGCCAGGGCGTGCGGCAG
>JANPJI010000121.1:0-1520 GCA_031425425.1 Rubricoccaceae bacterium | reverse complement strand
GTCGAGCGGACGATGCAGCAGACCGTCGGGACGTTCGCCACGTCCGGCGCGGCCGGGTGGGTCACGCCCGACGACCGCCGGCTCACGCACGACGTGTTTGTCGCGCGCGACGACTGGAACGGGGCCACGGCCGGCGACAAGGTCGTCGTGTCCATCGACCGCTTCGACGACGCGAAGGCGGCCCCCGAGGGCCGCGTCCTGTCCGTCCTCGGCCGCGCCGACGCGCCCGGCGTGGACGTGCTCGCGCTGGCGATGGCGCTCGGCGTCCGCTCGGACTTTCCCGCGGAGGTCGAGCACGAGGCGGAACAGATCGACGCGGGCATCACGCCGAAGGAAGTCGCCCGGCGCCTGGACCTGCGCGGCGCGCCCGTGTTCACCATCGACCCCGAGGACGCCAAGGACTTCGACGACGCCATCCACACCCGCGACCTCGGGGACGGCCGCGTCGAGGTCGGCGTTCACATCGCCGACGTGAGCCACTACGTCCGCGAGCGGACCGCTCTCGACGACGAGGCCTATCTCCGCGCGACGAGCACGTACCTCGTCGACCGCGTCATCCCGATGCTCCCCGAGGCGCTCTCGAACGGCGTCTGCTCGCTGCGCCCCCGCGAGGACAAGCTCACGTACTCGTGCGTGATGACGGTCGAGCCGGACGGCGAGGTGAGCGGCTACCGCATCGCCGAGACCGTCATCCACTCGGTCCACCGCTTTTCGTACGAAGGCGCACAGGCCGTGCTAGACGGCGCCACGCCCGAGGGCGTCGTCGGGATCGGTGCCGAGGCGCTCGCCGAGGAGGTCCGGCGGGCCGGCCGCCTCGCCGAGGTCCTCACCGCGCGCCGGATGCGCGAGGGCGCCATCGACTTCGACGTGCCCGAGGTCCGCGTGCGCCTCGACGCCGAGGGCGTGCCGGTCGAGATCGTGACGAAGGAGCGGATGCCGGCGAACCGGCTCATCGAGGAGTTCATGCTGCTCGCCAACCGGGCCGTCGCCGAGTGGGCGTCCGAGCGCGACCGGGCGCTCGTCTACCGCATCCACGACGCGCCGGACCGCGAGCGGATCGCGGCCCTTGCCGATTACGTGCGCCCGTTCGGGCACGTCCTCAAGCACACCGAGGGACACGTCGAACGGTCGGCGCTGAACGCGCTCCTGCGCGAGATCAAGGGCACGCCAGAGGCGCCGGTGATCGAGCAGGCGGCCGTGCGGGCGATGCAGAAGGCGGTGTACTCGCCACACAACATCGGCCACTTCGGGCTCGGGTTCGCGGACTACGCCCACTTCACGAGCCCCATCCGGCGCTACCCGGACCTCATCGCGCACCGCCTCCTGAAGCGCTACCACAACTCCGCCGCATCGGCAGACGTCGAGGGGCTGGAGGTGCAGGCGAAGCACTGCTCGGACCGAGAGAAGGAGGCGACGGAGGCCGAGCGCGAGTCGGTGCGCATGAAGCAGGTCGAGTACGCCGCGCAGCACGTCGGCGACTCGTTCGACGGCGTCGTCGTCGGGGCGACGAAGTTCGGCGT
>JANPJI010000120.1:0-2030 GCA_031425425.1 Rubricoccaceae bacterium | reverse complement strand
GCGATCCGGGAAGGCCTCCGTGACGGCACAATTGCCGTTATTGCAACCGATCATGCGCCCCACGCCGCCTTCGAAAAGGAGGTCGAGTACATCGAGGCGCCGTTCGGCATTCTCGGCCTCGAGACGTGCTGGGGCCTCGTCGGCCGCGACCTCATCGCGACCGGCGTGCTGTCGGTCGCGCAGGCGGTCCGCGCCCTCACGGTCGCGCCGCGCGAGATCCTCGGCCTGCCCGTCCCGCGCCTCGCCGCGGGCGAGCCGGCCGACCTGACCGTCTTCGACGCGACGACGGAGTGGACGTTCGAGGCGCGGCACGTTCGTTCGAAGAGCCGCAACACGCCGTTCGTCGGCGAACGGATGGTCGGGCGGGCGTGGGCAATCATCAACCGCGGTCAACTCGTCGAGGTCGAGGCATGAGCCAGAACGCCGCCTGGGCCGTGCTCGTCGTGAGCGGCCTGTTTGAGACCGTATGGGCCGTCGGCCTTTCGCGTACCGAGGGGTTTACGCGCCTCGGGCCGAGCGCGATCGTGCTCGCCGCGATGGCGGTGAGCATCTACGGCCTGTCCGTCGCGGTGCGGGTGCTGCCCATCGGGACGGCTTACGCGGTCTGGACCGGCATTGGCGCGGTCGGCGCGGCCGTTTTCGGGATCGCCGTCCTGGGCGAGCCGCGGACGGCGGCGCGGCTGGCGTGCCTCGTGCTCATCCTCGCCGGCGTGATTGGCCTGAAGGTGGTCGGTAGTGCGCACTAGCCGGTCTGTCCGGGCGGCAGGGCGGTGGCTAGCCGCCGTAGTGTGCGTGATTGTCGCCGTCGTCGCGGCATCGGTCCCGGTTCGCCTCGCGCTCGCGCCGCCAGCGGGTGCCCGGCCGGATGCAGTGCCCGACGCGCGATCGGTCGCTCACCTCCGCCATCTCGACCTAGCCCTCGACCGCGGCGCGGCCGAGCGGATGCAGACCCTCTTTCCCGAAGGGTTTGTGTTCACGCACGCCCTCGTCGGGCTGTCGTGGGCGCGTGTGGCCGCGATGGACGTCCCGGATGCGCTGCGGGAGCATGCGCTGGAACGGGCACGTCTCGCCTCGGACGCTCTGGCGTCGGAGGCCGGCCGAGCGCCGTTCCCCGCCGACCAGACGCCCCGGTACGGCGCGTTCCACGCGGGCTGGTCTGCGTACCTGCTCGGCCAGATCATCGCCGCAGACCCCCCGCAGCGCCGCGGTCGGGCCGATGTGGCGGCGTTCCGAAGCGCGTGCCGTCGCCTCGGCGAGGCGTTCGACGCCGAGCCGACACCATTCCCGCCGTCCTACCCCGGCGCGGCGTGGCCGGCCGATGCCACCGTGGGTGTGGCGGCGCTGGCGCTCCACGACCGGCTGTTCCCGCCGCGATACGGACCGACAATTGCCCGCTGGGTCCGGGGCGCACGCGCTCGCCTAGATCCGGAGACGAGCCTCGTTCCGCACGCGGCCGATGCCGAGACCGGCGCGCCTCAGGGCGGCGCACGCGGCGAGTCGCAGGCGCTCATGCTGCGATTCCTGCCCGAGATCGACACCGCGTTCGCGCGCGACCAGTACGCCCGCTACCGGGTCCGATTCGTCGCGACGCGCCTAGGCCTGCCAGTCGTGCTCGGGTATCCGGCCGGCTTCCACGGCACGCCGGACATCGACTCCGGCCCGCTCCTGCTCGGCGTCGGGCTGCCGGCCACGGTCGTCGGCCTCGGCGCGGCGCGGGCCAACGGCGACGCCGTGCTCGCGGAGCCGCTGGACCGCGAGTTGGAAGCGCTCGGTCTGCCGCTGGCGTGGGGCTCACGCCGCGTCTACGGATTCGGTGCGGTACCGGTCGGCGAGGCGTTTCTGGTGTGGGCGCGGCTGACGCCGGCGGCCTCCAGCGACGCCGAGTACGCGCCCGTCACGGGGCGCGGATGGGCCTTCGCGACAGCCACGACCTGCACGCTCATCGCAGCCCTTGCGCTGCTTCTGGTCTACCGGCTCCTCCGCCGGCCCGGAAGCGTCCAGAGCGCGCCGTGAACGACGGTCACGTCTAG
>JANPJI010000119.1:0-5483 GCA_031425425.1 Rubricoccaceae bacterium | reverse complement strand
CGTGGGCGGCCCGCGCCGAGGCGCTCATCGCCCGCGCCGACGGCGGCCGCGGCCGGGCGGCCGTCGAGAGCGCGTTCGTGGACAACTTCTTCCGCCACCTCACGCAGTCCGACGACCACGGCTGGTGCCGCGAGTCGCTGGACGCCTACGTGGCCTTCGCCCGCAACGGCCTGGGCGGGTCGCTCGGGCGCGTGCTCGACGCCGTCGCCCGGACCGACGCCGCGCTCCCAGCACGCGCCTGAGAAACCGTCTGCCGTGTTCGAACCGCTTCCCACGGGCCAGGGCGGAATTGTCATCCTGAGCGAACGCGAAGGAAATCTCGACGCCGTCCTCCGAGCCTGCCGCTGCCGGTTGCGATGGCTCCAACCGCCCCATTGAGATCCTTCGCTGCGCTCAGGATGACACATCGAAGAGTGAATCTTTAGTGCGTGGCGGCCCTGCCCTGGGCGGGTTGGTCGATGCGGGCTCGCAGGTTGCCAGGCCGCTTCTGACGCCCCGGCGCGGCCCCGGCGATGTGACCTTGCGTGCGGCGGGTGGCGGGCCTAACCTCTGCCCGTAGCCGCTCTGACCGATGCCCAACCCCTCCGCCGGTGCGCGCCGCCTGCTCGCGCACGCGCTGGCCGCCGTCTTCGTGTGCAGCGCCGCGCTTGCGCTCGGTGCGGTGCCCGCCCACGCGCAGTCGTTCGGGCGCAACAAGATCCAGTACGACGGCTTCGACTGGCACGTGCTGCGGACGGACCACTTCGACGTCTACTACTACCCCGAGGCCGAGGCGCTCGCCCGCATCGGCGCGGCGACGGCCGAGGAGGCGTACACGGACCTCTCGGACCGCTTCGCGGGCTCGCTCGTCAACCGCGTCCCGATCGTCTTCTACGCGACCAACCTCCACTTCAAGGGGACCAACATCACGCCGGGCTTCATCCCGGACGGTGTGGGGGGCTTCTTCGAGTTTCTCAAGGGCCGCGTCGTGATCCCGGCCGACGGCAACCTCGGGCGGTTCCGCCGCGTGATCCGGCACGAGATGGTGCACGTGTTCACCTTCAACCGGCTCACGCGCGTGCTCCGCGACCACCGCCGGCCGGGCGAGACGCAGCTCCCGCTGTGGTTCACCGAGGGCCTCGCCGAGTACTGGAGCGGACCGGCGGACGTCCAGCACGAGATGATTCTCCGCGACGCCGTCGCTTCGAACTCGTTCGTTCCGCTGCACGACCTCGACCGCATCGCGGGCACGTTCACGATGTACAAGGAGGGCGAGGCCTTCTGCCGGTTCGTGAGCGAGACCTACGGAGAGGAGCGCCTGCTCGAACTCATCGACGAGGTCTGGCGCGACAACCGCTTCGGGCCGGTGCTGGAGTACGTCCTCGGCGAGCCCGGCCACGTCGTGTCGGACCGGTGGGAGGCGTTCGTCCGCGCCGAGTACCTCCCGCGCCTCGACGGGGCCGACGTGCCGAGCCTCGCCGCGCGGCCCATCACCGGCCGCGGATTCAGCGCCAAGCCGGTCGTGTGGACGAAGGCGGACGGCACGCGCGAGGTGCTCTTCTACGGCAACCGCGGCTCGTACACGTCCATCTACGCCCAGCCCGTCGACGCCGCGATGCGGCCTACCGGCGACGCCCGCGCGGTCGTCCGCGGCGAGCGGTCGTCCGAGTACGAGGCGTTCCACCTCTTCGAGAGCCGCCTCGACGTGAACGAGGCCGGGCTGCTCGCCTTCGTGACCAAGCGCGGCGGGGCCGACGTGGTCCACCTGCTGGACCTCGCCACGGGCGAACGCGAGGCAGTCCTCGGCTTCGAGACGCTCGTCGCCATCTACTCGCCGACGCTCTCGGCGGACGGCCAGACGGTCGTCTTCTCGGCCATCGACCGCGGCGGGATGGCGGACCTCTACCTCTACGACCGCACGGCCGGCACGCTCCGCCAACTGACCCACGACGCCTACGACGACCGCGACCCGGACCTCTCGGCCGACGGCCAGCGCATCGCCTTCTCGTCCGACCGGGCCGAGTGGGGCGCGGATGGCCACTACAACCTGTTCGCGCTCGACGTGGCGTCCGGCCAGATCGACGCGCTCACGGCGGGTCCGCAGATGGACCTCTCGCCGCGGTGGAGCCCCGACGGCCGCCGCCTCTCGTTCGCGAGCGCCCGGCGCGACTCGGCCGGCGTGTTCGGCGCGCAGGACGTCTGGATCGCAGACCTGACGCCCGCACGCCCGGCCCTGAGTGCCTTGCCCGCCTCGCGCACGGCCGGAGGCCCCGCCGAGGCGTCCGCTCGGGCCGCCGCGACGCCCCAGGGCAGCGCGCCCGCCTTCCGCCAGCTCACGCGCTTCACGAGCGGTGCCTTCGACCCCGCCTGGGCAGACTCGACGCACCTCGTCTTTACCGCCTTCGAAGACTACCGCTTCACGGTCCGCAGCCTCGACGCGGACTCGCTCCTCGCCGAGCCCGAGGCCGTGGCCGCCTCCGGCGTGCCGGCCGTGACGACGGCCGTGCCGTGGGCGCACCCGACGCTCGCGAGCGCCGCCGGCGAGCCCGGCCGCCCGTACCGCCGCCGCTACCAGCTCGACGTCGCAGCCGGCGGCGTCAGCACGTCGTCCACGGCGTCGTACACGGCCGGCGGGGCGACGATCGCGTTCTCGGACATGCTCGGCAACGACCGCCTCTACGTCACGGCCTACTCGGCCAACACGGGCGCGAACGGGCGCTCGTTCCTCGACGGGCTCAACCTGTCCGTGACGCGCCTGCACCTCGGCCGCCGGGCGCACTACGGCTACGGGGCCTTCCGCCTCGCCGGGCCGCGCTACGACCGCACCGACCCGCAGGGCTCGGCCCGGATTCCGTCCTACGAGGCGGTCGTGGGCGCACTCGGCGTCGTGAGCTACCCCGTGTCGCTCTTCCGGCGCATCGAGCTGGAGACGACGTTCGGGATCGGCCGCCGCGAGGGGCTGCGCCGCGAGTTCGGGGCGACCGAGTTCGACACGCTCCGGACGGGCCTGCTCTCGAACACGGTCTCGCTCGTGCACGACAACGCGCTGTTCGGGGCCTTCGGGCCGGTCGAGGGCGTCCGCGCGACAGCCGGCGTGGGCTACACGACCGACGTGCTGTACTCGAACGAGAGCTACGTGAGCCTCAACGCGGACGTGCGCCACTACTGGCGCCTCGCGCCGGCCGTGACGCTCGCCTCGTGGGGCCTCGGCCGGTTCAACCTCGGCCGCCGCGCGCGGCTGAACCTCATCGGCGGGTCGTGGAGCCTCCGCGGCTTCCCGTTCCTGCGCGTCCGCGGCTCGAAGCTGTGGTTCACGTCGCAGGAACTGCGCTTCCCGCTCGTTGCGCGCCCGCCGCTGTTCCCGCTCATCGCCGGCCTCCGCGGCGCGGTCTTCGTGGACGCCGCCCACAACTGGAACGACGGATACAACGACGCCACGCTGGACCCGGACTACGGCGACAGCGCGGTCGACCTCCGCATCGGGACGACCAAGGGGTCGGTCGGGGCGGGCCTGCGGGTCAACGTCCTCGGCGCGTTCGCCTTCCGCTACGACATCGGTTACCGCTTTCTCGACGGCTTCCAGTGGAGCGAGCGGCAGGCCTTCCGGCAGTTCTTCTTCGGCTACGACTTCTGATGCGCCGCGCCGCCCTCGCCCTGATGCTCGCCGCGCTCGCCGGCTGCGGGACGATCCAGCTGGACCGTCCGCTCGTGCCCGTGCCCCGCGCCGAGGCACCGCCGCCGCCGCTCGTCCAGGTGTGGGAGACGGAGGTCGACGCGGCCTTCGGGCCGGCCGCTGCGGTCGTCGGGAGTGGTCGGCTGGCCGTCGGGACGCGCAGCGGCCACGTCGCAGTGCTCGACGGGGCGACGGGCGGTCGCCTCGGGTCGCTCTCGTTCGGGGCCGGCGTCGACGGAGGCGTGCTCGTCGCGCCGGACGGCCAGACCGTGTACGTGCCCGTCGCGCGCGGGCGGTACGGCGTCGTCGCACACGGGCTCCGCGACGGCCGCCGCCGCTGGGCCTGGCGGGCGGACAGCGCCGCGCTCGCGGCCGATGCCGGGCTCGTGCTCGTCGAGGGCGTCGTCGTGGCACCGCTCCACGACGGGACGACGGTCGGGCTCGACGCCGGGGCGGGGACCGAGCGGTGGCGCCTCGCGGGAGGAGCGAGGGCGCAGAACCACGCCGCACCGACCGTCCTCCCCGGCGGACTCGTCGCCGTCGCCGACGACCGCGGGTTGGTCCGCGCCGTCGACGCCTCGACCGGGGCGGTGCGCTGGAGCGCCGAGGTCGGTGCGCCCGTCTACGCTGCGCCCGCCTTCGGCGCCGGCCGCCTGCTCGTCCCGACGACGCGCGGCACGCTCGTCGCCCTCGACGCCGAGGCCGGGCATGTGCTGTGGACGGCCCGGCTCGACCCGACCGGCCAGGCGCGCGTCTCTGGCCCGGCGGTCGCTTCCGGCCGCGTCGTCGTCGGGCTGACCGACGGCCGCGTCGTCGCCCTCGATGCGATCACAGGGGCCGTCGAATGGACGTGGGCCGGGACGGGCGCCATCGTCGGCGCGCCGCTCGCGTCCGGGGCGACGGTCTACGTCGGGACGATGGACAAGCGCCTCGTCGCGCTCGACGCGGCGACCGGAGCCGAGACGTGGAGCACCGTCTTGCGCGGGCGCGTTAAGAGCGCACTCGCGGTCGAGGGCGGACGCCTCGTCGTGCTGACCGAGCCGCGCCACGTGGTCGCGTTCCAGACCGTCCCGCCATCGGCCCCCGTGGCCGCCCGCCCCTGACATGCGCTGGCTCCCGATCCTCCTCGTTCTCGCTCTCGCGTCGCCGTCCCGCGCGCAGTCCGCCCACGTCCGCGTCGATGCTCCCTCTGGCGTCGTGGTGGTGGGTGGGGCCGAGGTGGGGCGGCCGGGCGACGTGCTGGTCCTTCCGGCCGACAGCGCCGTCGTCGTCGCGCTCGTCGAGGCGGGCGCGGCGTGGAACCCGCGCCGCGCCGAAGTCACCGTGTCGGTCCCGGCCGGCGACACGCTGGCGGTCGGGCTGGTTCTGCCGGTGCGCGTCCGCGTCGAGACGCTCCCGCTTCGCGCCGCGGTCGTCCTGGACCGCGGCGACGGCACGCGGCAGAGCCTCGGCGAGGCCCCGCTCACGGTCGACCTCGCGCCGGGCGTGACGGGCACGCTCGTCGCGACGCTCGACGGCTACCGCGAGGCGCGCCTCGCGCTCGACGCCGCCACGGCGGGCCGGCCGGGCGCCCCGCTCCTGCTCGTGCTCACGCCGGACGGGAGCGCGCCGGGCACGCCGCCCGTGACCGTGCTCACGACCGAGCGCCGCGGGCGCGGCACCGCCCTCCTGGACGCCGGCATCGGGGCGCTGACGCTCGCCGCGGGGGCCTTCGCCGTCGTCACCAAGTTCCGGGCGGACCGCCTCGATGACCGCTACCGCGACCCCGGCAGCGCCGAACGCGGGTCCGACACGCTCCGCGCAGAGGCGCGGCGGCTGGATCGTCTGTCGC
>JANPJI010000118.1:0-1815 GCA_031425425.1 Rubricoccaceae bacterium | reverse complement strand
CTCGTCGTCGTCGGCCTCGGGCTGGGCGAGCGGTTCGACGTGGCCGCCGTGTCGCTGCGGTCGTGGGGCGCGCTGGCGTACCTGATCTTCGTCGGGGCGCTCGTCGGCTACTCGGCATACGTGTGGCTGCTCAAGGTCACGACGCCCGCGAAGGCCTCGACGTACGCGTACGTGAACCCGCTCGTGGCCGTGGTGCTCGGGTGGGCGTTCGCCGGAGAGGCGCTCTCCCCGCGTGTGCTCGGTGCGGCGGGCCTCGTCGTCGTGGCGGTCGTGCTGATCACGACGGCCGGGCGGGGCTCGGCGTCCGACGGCTAGCGTCGCGGTTCACGGGGATTTCGGCGGGGGGCGTCTTGGCGGGAGCCGGAGGGGCGTGGTAGGTTCCTGCCGTTCGCCGCCGCGCCCCGTGCGCAGGGGACGCCGCCAGTGTAGCTCAGGGGTAGAGCAGCTCATTCGTAATGAGCAGGTCGTCAGTTCAAATCTGACCACTGGCTCTTCAAAAACCGGCTCCCTTGACCCTCTGCGAGGCGATTGGGGGCCGGTTTCCGTTTGTCTCGCCATGCCTCGGAGAGCGACGTGCCATGCGGGTGTGATACGGAACGGTCTGGCTCAGGAGGCGAGCCGACTGCCCGAGAGATCCGGTGGGGTTGGCCGCGACTGGACACACGCTGGCCTCAGTGAGCGGGCCGCACGAGGTTGTGCCAGGTGTTTGTTCCCAGAGTGTCGTGGCCGATCCTCGGCGCCCCCCGCCACCGCAGGTCGATGGGACAGGGTCTGGGCGGCAGCGCCCGCGGCGAGGAGATGAGGCGGAGGGCGTTCCGGAAGGACCCGACCGGCTACGTCCACACGGTCTGCTACGCCGAACTCCACGCCGAGGCGAAGTGGGCGACAGCCGTCGGCTCCCACCACCCCGGTCGGCGAGGCGTTTCCGAACGAGCGCGACACGTGCTGGCGGACTGTGGGTCCCGAGAGTGCCACCGCGAGCCGGACCGGTTCGTCCGACACATGACACGGTGGGGCTGTACACTTGTGGAATCCCGGCGTCTGAGCCCCATAAACGACGATCGGCCTTCCTGTTCTCAGGAGGGCCGATCGTCGCAGTCGAGATGACGGGCGGCTTTTCGAACCCCCGCCCCTCTGCCTGATCCTCGGCGATGCCATGCGGATCTACGCGGTCCGCCACCTACTGGTGGCGTAGGTGACCCGGTGTCGGGTTCAGGTCAGAGCCGTCGAGGATGGCGACCCGGACGAGACTCAACTTGAACATCCGGCTAGACAGCTCCTTTTGGCGCTTCTGCCGCTTGCCGACGTTGGCCGTAGGCTCGCAGCGTGAAGTGCGGTTCGATTCGGAGAGGGCGGAGACCCCCAGCCCAAATGCTCGGAGCATCGCTTGGTAAGTCGGAGCCTAGGCCGATTAGACCAATGCCAGACCGGCCAGGTGAGGCCCTCACGATCCCCGTCGTCGACTCGCTCGTCGTCGGGTTCGACGGTGCCTACATGAGCCTCGTCGAGCGCGGGATGGTGTAGCGGCGGAGCAGCGCGCCCGCCCGGAGAGGGCACGGGCCGGACCGGTCCCTCCCGGAAGCGGGAGCAGGCTAAGGCCGGAGGGAGCAGGGCTTAACCCGGGATTCGGACCCGGTACAAGAGCAGTCGGATCGCACCCCAGGGGCAGAACAGGCCGATCATGGGCCGGTGGCGGCGCTCCCCGATCTCACAAAAGGTCCCCCCGCCCGCCGCCCCCGACCGCTCGCTACCGGACGACCGTGATCCGGCGCGTCGCCGCCTGGTCCGTCCCCGCCACGCGGACGACGTACACGC
>JANPJI010000117.1:0-1519 GCA_031425425.1 Rubricoccaceae bacterium | reverse complement strand
CGGCGCGTGGACCTCGTCTTCGAGACGTGGCCCGGCGGCGACTCCGCCGAGGCGCGCCCGGTGCGCCCGGTGCGCCCGGCGAAGGACGCGGCGGTTCGGACCAAGGCGAAGGGCCGCAAGCCGACGGGCAAGGCGGCCGCTGGAAAGCGGCGCTAGCCTGTCGCCGAGGCACGCATCCCGCCGAGGAGCACGTCCACGACGCTGCGCGCGACGGCCTCGTTGGAGGTGCCGAACTTGCCCGTCCGCCCGATCGCCTGCACGGCGTTCATCGCCGAGAAGAACGTCCCGGCGAGGACCTCCTGCGGGAACGGGCGGAGGTCGCCGCTCGCGATCCCCGCGCGGATCACCGCGGCGACGGGCTCCATCATCGCCGCGAAGATCATGTCGGCGAGCTCGCCCGCCTGCGCCTGCGGCACCGCGTGGAGGTCCGACGTGAGCACGCCGATGACGTTCAGAGGCGGCTGCGAGAGGAGCCACCCCGCCGCCGCGTTGAGTTGCGCCTCGACGCCGGGCTCGGCCGCGGCGAGCGCCTCGCGGATGCCGGCCGCGTGGCGGCCGAGCACGCGGGCCATCACCTGCCGGTACAGGTCGTCCTTGCCGCCCTCGGCGTAGTAATACAGCGATGCCGTGCGGACGCCGACGGCGTCGGCGACGTGCTTCAGCGTGACGGCCTTGTAGCCGTGTTCGAGGAACAGGCGCTCGGCCTCGTCGAGCACGCGCTGCCCGGTCTCGCCCGGCTCCTGTCCGCGCTTGGTCGCCATCGTCGCAGGGGCTCAGGGGTCTTTTCGGTGAACGCGCAAGGTACGGCCGCCGCGGGCCACGGCCGGACGGGGCCGAGCCGGGCCCGACGGAACCGTTTAACTTATGTTAGATAGAACGGCCTCGACACCGTCCGTCCACCCTGCTCACCCGACCCACCGATGACACCGCTCCTTCGCTTCCCTGCCCTCGTTCTCGTCCTCGCCGCGTCTTGGCTGCCCGCAGCGGCCCTCGCACAAACCGGCACGGTCACGGGCCGCGTCGTGGACGCGGCGACGCAGCAGACGCTGCCCGGCGCGTCGGTCCTCATTCCGGGACGGGACAGCACGCTCGCCGGGCAGGCCGTGACAGACCTCGACGGGCAGTTCTCCATCGGCGGGCTCGCGCCGGGGACGTACTCCGTCCGCGCGTCGTTCGTCGGCTTCGAGACGGCCGTCCAGACCGACGTCGTCGTCCGGCCGAGCCGGCCGACGTTCGTCCTGTTCGAGATGCGCGAGGCCGTCCTCTCGGGCGGCGAGGTCGTCGTCTCGGCCGGGTACTTCGACGCCCCGGACGACGCGCCGACGTCGGTCCAGGCGCTCGGGGCCGAGGAGGTCCGGCGGACGCCCGGCGGCCAGGCCGACCTCTCCCGCTCCCTCCTCTCGCTCCCCGGCGTCGTCGGCGGCGTGGACACCCGGAACGACCTCCTCGTCCGCGGCGGCGGCCCGTCCGAGAACGCCTACGTCGTCGACGGGATCGAAATCCCCCAGATCAACCACTT
>JANPJI010000116.1:0-6594 GCA_031425425.1 Rubricoccaceae bacterium | reverse complement strand
GACCGCTGCACGCTACGCATCGCCGGCCGGGGCGAGCGGAAGGTCCGGCACCTCGGCGTCCTCCGAGGCTGCAGTCGGCTCGGGGAGCGGCTCGCCGGCGGGGACGGTGACCAGCGTCACGCCGCCGCCCGGTGCCGCGTCCACGACGACCGCGTCGCCGTCGGTGGCGAACCCGGAGAGGATCTGCTCGGCGAGGCGGTTGGCGACGAGCCGCTGGAGCACGCGCTTGAGCGGGCGCGCGCCGAAGGCGGCGTCGAAGCCCTCGCGGGCGAGCGCGTCCGCCCCCGCGTCCGTGAGCACGAGGCGCAGGCCGTGGCTCTTCTCTGCCATCGCGCGCAGGCCCTCGAACTGGAGCCCGACGATGAGGCGGATCTGGTCGCGGCCGAGTGGGCGGAAGACGACCGTCTCGTCGATGCGGTTGAGGAACTCGGGCCGGAGCCTGGAGCGCAGGAGGGCCGTGAGTTCCTCGTTAAGCGCCTCCATGTCGCGGTCCGAGATCGGCCCGCTAGCGAGGCGCTGGGCGATGATGTCGCTCCCGAGGTTGGAGGTCATGATGATGAGCGTGTTCGAAAAGTCCACGACGCGGCCCTTCGAGTCTGTCAGGCGGCCATCATCGAGGACTTGCAGGAGCACGTTCGAGACCTCGGGGTGCGCCTTCTCGAACTCGTCCAGCAACACGACCGCGTACGGCCGCCGGCGCACGGCCTCGGTAAGCTGCCCGCCTTCGTCGTAGCCGACATAGCCGGGGGGCGCGCCGACGAGCCGCGAGACGGTGTGGCGCTCCTGGTACTCGGACATGTCGATGCGCACGAGCGCGCCCTCGTCGTCGAACAACTGCTCGGCGAGGGCTTTGGCGAGCTCCGTCTTGCCCACACCCGTCGTGCCGAGAAAGATGAACGAGCCGAGCGGCCGGTGCGTCTCCTGAAGCCCGGCGCGGCTCCGTCGAACGGCGTTGGACACCGCCTCGACGGCCTCGGGCTGCCCCACGACGCGCTGCGAGAGCGCGGCCTCCATGCCGAGCAGCTTCTCCTTCTCGGTCTCCAGCATTCGCGACACCGGGATGCCAGTCGAACGGCTCACGACGTCCGCGATGTCCTCGGCGTCGACCTCCTCCTTGAGCATCGCGCCCGACGCCTGGACATCGCGCAGGCTGTCCGACGCTGTCTGGATTTCCCCGTCGAGGGCGGGGATCTGGCCGTAGCGGATCTCGGCGACGCGCCCGAAGTCGCCCTCGCGCTCGAGCGCCTCGGCCTCGGTCCGGAGCGCGTCGATCCCGGCCTTGGCGTTCTTGATCGTCTGGACGAGCCCGCGCTCCTGCTCCCACCGGGCCGTGAGCCGGGCGCGCTCCTCGTCGAGGTCCGCGAGGCGCTGCGTGATCTCGGCCGCCTGGGCGTCGTCGCCCTCTCTGCGGACCGCCTCCCGCGCGATCTCCTGCTGGCGGATGAGGCGCTCGACGGCGTCGAGCACCTCCGGCTTGCTGTCGATCTGGATGCGCAGCCGCGCGGCCGCCTCGTCGATGAGGTCGATGGCCTTGTCCGGCAGAAAGCGGTTCGTGACGTACCGGTCGCTCAGCTCCGCCGCGGCGACGATGGCTCCGTCCGTGATCCGGACGCCGTGGTGGACCTCGTAGCGGTCCTTGATCCCGCGCAGGATCGCGACGGTGTCCTCGACGCTGGGCTCCTTCACGAGGACCATCTGGAAGCGCCGCTCCAGTGCCTTGTCCTTCTCGAAAAACTTCTGGTACTCGTCCAGCGTCGTCGCACCGATGGCTCGGAGTTCGCCGCGGGCGAGGGCGGGCTTGAGGATGTTGGCGGCGTCCATCGCGCCCTCGCCGCCTCCGGCCCCGACGAGCGTGTGGATCTCGTCGATGAACAGGATCACCTCGCCGTCGGAGTCCGTGACGTCCTTGATGACGGCTTTGAGGCGGTCCTCGAACTCGCCGCGGTACTTGGCCCCCGCGATGAGCGCGCCCATGTCGAGCGCGAGCACGCGCCGGTTCTTGAGGCCCTCCGGGACGTCGCCCTGCACGATCCGGATGGCGAGGCCCTCGGCGATGGCCGTCTTGCCGGTTCCGGGCTCGCCGACGAGGACCGGGTTGTTCTTGGTCCGCCGCGACAGGATCTGGAGCACGCGGCGGATCTCCTCGTCGCGCCCGATCACCGGGTCGATCTTCCCCTTCGCCGCGGCCTCGTTGAGGTCGCGGGCGTAGCGGTTCAGCGCGTCGTACTTGGACTCGGCATAGGCGTCGGTCGCGCGCTGGCCGCCGCGCGTCTCCTGGAGGGCGGCGAGGAGGCCGTCGGGTGCGACGCCCGAGGCGCGGAAGGCGTCTCCCGTGGCCCCGGTGCTCTCGGCGAGGGCGAGCAGCAGGTGCTCGGTCGAGACGAACGCATCGTCGAGGCCCTCGGCGCGGGCGAGCGCGGCGTCGAACACGGCGTTGAGGGCGGGCGTCATGAACTGGCCCGAGACGCTCGCGCCGGTCACGCGCGGGAGCGCGTCGAGGACGGCGTCGAGGCGACCCGCGAGGACCGTCGGGTCCGCGCCGACGCGCTGGACGAGCGTCCGCGCGAGGCCGCCGTCGTCCGTCAGGAACGCCGTAGCGAGGTGAGCCGGGTCGAGGCCCTGGTGCGTGCGGCTCTGGGCGATCTCGGTTGCGCGCTGGACGGCCTCCTGCGCCTTGACGGTAAACTTCTGGAGGTTCATGGGAGAGCGGGTGAGGTCGCCGGCGGGTGCCGGCGAGTCGGAGTGCAGTGGCGCAGGTCGGAGAGCGAACGCCGTACCGGGCAGGCGTGGTCCGTCAATCTGACAGCCGTTATTGGAAAGAAGAAAAGGTGAGGCCTCACGAGCCAGAGCAGTTCGTCACAGGCTCATCGGCCGCAGCGGCACACCTGCCGCACCGCGGAATGGCCTGCCCGGCGAGTGACGGGCACGTCGCAGCGGAGCCGCTCGGACTCCGGAGTCCTCTCAAACTGTTTGGTGAGTACAAACGGCCCCCCCCCGCGGCCGGGTAAACCCGCCGGGACACCCGGACCTGACTTGGGGCCGCCGTCTGCGGCGGGGGGTGGTTTCAGGAGGTGAGGCGGGACCGCACGGGCCACGGAACGGACCTCACATACGCACCCTGCCGAAGTCGTCCGGAAAAGCAGGAGGGAACGCAGCCCTCGTACGCGGACACGCCCCGAGGCCAAGCTCAAGATTTACCAAAAGGATGATCCAGGTTGGGCGTGTGCCCCATCGCCGGGAGGCAACCTGCGTGCGGGGCACGTCTCGCACATGTACTTTGCGCAATCACGTCAGGCCTCCCTGTGGCAACTCTTCTCCAGCGGATCAGCCTCGGCGTCGGGGTTCTCATCCTCATGCTCGCCGTCGCGGTGAGCGCGGTCGCCGTCGCGCGCAACATCAACCTGCTGGACGAGAGCTTCCGCAACGCCGAACGGCCGGCGGAGGTCTCGCGGACACTCATCCGCCTGCGCCTCGCCGTCGCCGACGCCGAGACGGCGCAGCGGGGCTATCTCCTCACCGACGACCTGCTGTTCCTCGAACCGTACCAGGACACGCGTTTCGAGACGGACAGTCTGCTCACGCGCCTCGACACGCTCGTCCTCTGGAACCCGGTCCAGGTCCAGCGGATGCCCGGTCTCCGCGAGGCCGTCCGTGAGAAGGAAGACGAGATGGACCGGGTCCTGGCCCTGCGGCGCGTGGAAGGGACCGCGGCCGCCGTCGCGGCCGTTCGGACGGCCAGGGGGGCCGTGCTGATGGCTGAGATCCGGACCCGGATCGCCGAGATGCTCGTCGAGGCAGGTCGCGTGCGAGACCTTTCGGCCGACCGCGTCGCCGTCGCTCGGCGGCGAGCGTTCCTGGCCACTGCCATCACCAACGGGATCCTGTTCGCGCTGATCGTAGCGGGAGCGCTTCTGCTGCGCCGGCACCTCAAGGCGCGCGAGCGGGCCGCCGAGAGCCTGCTCCGCAACAACACCCAGCTCAGCCAGGCCGTCGCCGAGCGCGAGGCCGCCCTCGTCCACGTCCAGTCGATGCAGGCGCAGCTCGTCCAGCAGGAGAAGCTCGCGGGGCTCGGCCGGCTCACGGCCGGCGTGGCGCACGAGCTCAAGAACCCGCTCAACTTCGTCAACAACTTCGCCCTGCTCGCGGGCGAGCTCGCCGCAGAGGCGCAGGCCGCCTTCGAGGCCGGGGAGCCCGACGAGGCGCGCGCGCTCCTGCCGGACCTCCGGCTGAACGTGCTCAAGGTCTCCGAGCACGGACAACGGGCCGACGAGATCGTCCGCACGATGCTCGTCCACGCCCGCGGCGTGAGCGGCGAGCGCGAGCCGGTCGACCTCGCCGACGTCCTCGCGACGGCCGCCACGCAGGCCGCCGGACCCGTCGACGGTGAGCACCGCACGGTCCGGGTCGTCCGCGAGATCCACGCGGACCTCGACGGGACGACGATCAGCGGGATCCCGAGCGCGCTCGGCCGCATGTTCCTCAACCTGATCGAGAACGCCGTCCAGGCCACGCGCGAGCGAGCCGGTTTCGAGGGTGCCGGATACGAGCCCGAGGTCCGCATCGAGGCGCACCGCGGGACCGACCGGTTCGGGCACGACGTCGTACTGGTGACGATCGCCGACAACGGGGCGGGCATCTCGGACACCGCCCTTCCGCGCATCTTCGAGCCGTTTTACACGACGAAGGCACCGGGGCAGGGGACGGGCCTCGGGCTGTCGCTGGCGTACGACATCGCCGTCGGCCACGGGGGGACGCTCATGGCGGGCCGCTCGGAGGCGGGCGGGGCGCTGTTCACGGTCACGCTCCCGCTCGCCGCCGTTCCGGCAGTCGCCACGGCGTAGCCCCTACCGGACGACCGCGAGGCGCGCCGTCGCCACGCCGGCCCCGGCCTCGACGCGGACGACGTACAGCCCGCCCGCCAGATTATCGGTCTCCACTCGGACACTCTGCTCGCCGGCCGCGAGGCGCATCCGCTCGTCGCGGACGGTCCGCCCGAGCAGGTCCACGACGCTCACGCGGACGTCTGCCGGGGCGGCGAGGGTGAACGTGGCCGCCGCCGACCCGCGCGTCGGGTTGGGCGCGACGGCCAGCCCGAGCGCTGCGCCCGGCCCGCTTTCGTTCGCCGGGCACGCACCCTGGTCCATCCGGACGGCGTCGACGCTCACAACCGTAGGCGTCGGTCCTGCCGCCCCTGCGGCGACGACAAGCGAGTCGCTCGACGAAAAAGTGCCGTATCCGATGCTGTTCCAGCGGCCTGCGGTGGCCTGGTCCGTCTGGTCGAACGGGCCGAATACGCGAGTCCCGTACTCGCCGTAGGCCGTGAACGTGACGTCGGTCGCCCGGTCCGGTCCTGGCGACCACCACGCGCGGAGGCTGCCACACGAAATCGACTGACCGGGCTCAACGAAGGTGAACACGGCTCGTGTCTCGTCCCCGACCTGACCGAGTCGCGACCGGGTCGCCCCGTAAAAAAGCGAGTCGGCGCTTTCGGTCCACGTGCCCGTCTCGCGGTAGCAGCACGCGTCGCCGGTGTCGGTGAGGGGCGGGTCGAAGGGGGACCTGGGACGGAGGACGAGGGCCGACACGACGGATCGCCCTCCGGGAAGGAGCGCTGCGCCGTCGGCCCAGAGAGCGGACGACGGGCCGCCGTCGAGGTTGAGCGCCTCGACGGCTCCGAGCGAGACCATGAGGTCGGCTGCCTCGGGGAGCGTGAGCCCGGGTGCCTCGGCGACGAGAAGGAGCAGCCGTCCGTCGGTCGTCCGCCCACCGACGGTCCGCGCGCTCGCCGTCGTCGTGTCGACCTCTGTTCCGAAGAAGACTTCCTCCTCCCACGTGATCCGCGGCCGGCCGTTCTGGACGAGCATAGGGCCTCCGCCGACGCCGGCCTCGACGTACCACGGCGAGCCACCGGCCGGGAAGGTCAGGGTCGGGCGCGGCTGCGGCATTCCCGGCGCGTTCGGGCTCGGGTGCGGGTACGAGACTTCCACGACATCCCCGTATACACTGTGCTCCCATGCGATGTCGAGGCGTCCATGATCGAGCCGACCGAGCGCGCTTCGCGTCGGGTAATACAGCACGCCGTCTCGGACCGTCACGATCTCATTTGTCCGAACGACGCCTCCCCCGGTTGCGATGAGGCTCAACGACTCCGTTCCGGAAAAGAACCCTCCGTTGACCGCGATGAACGCGCCTGCAGGAACCGCCAGTTGCGGAACAGACGCGACCGCGTTCGGGCCGCTACGGACCGCGTCGAGCCGAACGCTCGTGTCGCTGAGGTCGGCCCGGACGTACCACGCGTGGAGCGAGTCGCTGGTCCCTCCCGTCTCGAACAACTCGATGGACGGAGGGAGGCCGGTCGGGACGGGCCGCCACGAGACCTGCGCCTGCGCCGTCTGGATCGTCAGAAGGCACCCGATCCCGGCAAGAGCAGCCAGCAGAGTACAAACGCGCATGGGCTCGGGTGCAGGTTCACGCTCAATGTAGGGCATCGCCCTCTCATACAGCGTGACGCGGTTGGAGTGATCCCGAGGTCTGACCCCTCCCTTGAGGGAGGTGGACGCGAAGCGGACGGAGGGTGTTCGACACGGTCCGCCG
>JANPJI010000115.1:0-8649 GCA_031425425.1 Rubricoccaceae bacterium | reverse complement strand
GCCGCGTCCGCGGCGCGCAGCGTCGGCGCGTCGGCGCGGCCGAGCCAGCGGGCGGCCGACGTCCCGAGCGCGGCCTGCCGGGCACCGGCGTCCGGCCCGGTCGCCTCGAAGCACACCGACCACCAGGCGTCCCCGCCGACGGCGACCTCGGTGAGCTCGACCGTACACACGGCCCCGTCCGTGCACGCGTCGCGGCGCAGGCGGCGGCGCTTGCCGACGTCGACCCAGCCATCCGTCTCGCCCGCGAACCCGCCCGGCACCGCGGCGGCCGTCGCGGCCGCCAGCGCGGCGGCGCGCGAGCCGCGGCGCGGGGCGAGCAGGAACGCCCACTTGCGCCACGGCTCGGCCGTGCCCGCGGCGTGCCCGCTCCGGAACGGCGCGGCCGGCCCGGTCCGCTCCTTGGCCTCGACGCGCCCGCCGCGCACCTTGAGCCCGAGCGCGTCGGTCGGGGCGACGAGGTAGCGGTCCGTCCGCGCCTCGGGCGCGCCGAGGCCGGCCGCGTCGGCCCAGGCGGTGACGGGTGCGGGGACGGGGCCGCGGACGAACCAGCGGGCTTCGAGGGTCGGGGTGCTCATGGCAGGCCAACGAACGCGGGCCGGCCGGGGTCCTGCGGGAGGCGTTGCGCGTACGGTCCGGCCCGCACGTCCGCGCACCGCCGTCCATGCTCCGCCGCCTCGCCCGTCCGGCCCGCTACATGCTGAGCGTGCCCCGCTACTACGGTGGCGGCCTGTTCAAGGTCTTCGCGACCCAGCCGGCGTTCCTGTGGGCGCAGGCGATCGCGTTCAAGGTCCTCGTGACGCTGCTGCCGCTGATCCTGCTCGCGACGGGCATCTTCGGGCTCGTGCTGCGGGAGGGCGATCCGTTCGCGACGGTCTCGGCGTTCCTGCGGTCGTTCCTGCCGCCCGGCCAGAGCGACGCCCTGATCGAGCTCGTCTTCCAGCTCCAGGAGGCGTCGGGGGCGGTCACGTTCGTCGGCGGCGCGGCCCTGCTCGTGGCCGTCGTGACGCTGTTCTCGACGCTGCGCTACGTCGTCGGCGCGTCGATGGGGCCGGGCCGGCACACGATGCGCGACCTCCTGCCCGGCTACGGCTTCGACCTCCGGATGGTCGTTCAGGTGGGGTCGCTGTTCGTGCTCTCGTTCGCGCTCACCTTCGCCGTCCGCGTGCTGACGGCCCGGAGCGGGGCCGCAGCCGCCTTCGTGGGGATAGACGCCGCGACGGCGGAGGCCATCGGCCAGTGGACGGTCCGGACGCTCGCGATCGTCGTGCCGTACCTGCTCACGCTCGGGATGCTGTGGCAGCTGTACTACTTCGTGCCGCGTCCGCACCCGCCGTGGCGGAGCGCGCTCGTGGGAGCCGCGGCCGGGGCGCTCCTGTTCGAGGGCGCCAAGAACGGGTTCGCCGTCTACGCGACGGCCGTGGGCGGCTTCGACCAGTACGACACGGCCGGCGAGACGCTCGGCGGGCTCGGCGGCGTGTTCGGGCTCGTGCTCGCGTTCGTGTTCTGGATCTACTTCTCGGGCCTGATCCTCATCGCCGGGGCCGTCGTGACGTCGCTCCACGAGCGCGTCGTCCGGCCGCACCAGACGGTCCGCCGGCGCGTGGCGTCGCACGTCCACCGCCACGAGGGCGATGCGGCCGATGACGGTGACCGGAGCGCCGCCGCGCCTGCCGTCGAGGCGCGCCCGGCGGCCTCGGTGGAGGGCTCCACCCCGCTGCCGTAGTTTGGACATGTCTGGCGCGGGTCGCCCGATCCCTCTCGTCGATGCTGTGCTCCTCTCCTCCCGGCGTCGCCCCCGCGTGACCGCTCGCCTGTCTCCCGTCCGTCTCGTCGTCGCCGCGGCCGCCCTGTGTGCGGTCGTGCAGGCGGGCGTGGCTCCGGCGCACGCCCAGGACGCCCCGCTCGCGCTCGTCGACGACGCGACGCAGGTCGGGAGGGTCGGCTTCCGCTTCGACAGCACCCGGACGCTGGACGTGGCCCAGCTGCGGCTCCAGATCGCGACGTCCCCGCCGCGCTTCCGCGACCGCCTCCTGCGTCGGTTCGCGTTCCTCCCCGGCGAGGCTGGCGTGTTCCCGTTCCGGCCGGTCGAGGTCCAGAAGGACGCCGTCCGCCTGCAGCGCTACTACGGCCGCAACGGCTTCCCTCGCGCCGCGGTGGACTACGAGGCGCGCCTCGACTCGGCCCGCAACCTCGCCAGCGTGACGTTCGTGATCGTCGAGGGGCCGCCGCTGCTCGTGGACCGCGTCGAGTTCGTGGGGGCGGGGCAGCGGCCGGCCGAGGCGCAGCTCGCGCCCGAGCTCCGCGACGCGTGGGCCGCGTTCACCGAGCGCTCGGCCGTGCGCCCCGGCGACCGGCTCGACGAGTTCAGCCTCGTCGCCCTCCAGACCGAGACCGTCGGCTGGCTCCGCGCCCGCGGCTACGCCTTCGCCGACGCCGGGGCCGAGCGGTTTATCGACTCGACGGGCCTCCGGACGGACATCCGGCTCAAGGTCACCGCCGGGCCGCGGGGGCGCGTCGGCGCGATCGAGGTCGTCGGCGCGGAGGGGCTCGCCGAGCACGTCGTCCTGCGGGAGCTCCCGTTCCGCGCGGGCTCCCGGTTCGACTCCCGCGAGCTGAGCGAGGGGCAGCGCGGGCTGTTCGAGCTCGGCCTGTTTCAGCTCGCCCTCGTAGAAGTCGTCGACGGTCAGCCGCGCGACTCGACCGTGGACGTCCGCGTGCGGCTGCGCCGCGGCCCGAGCCGCGTCCTGTCGGGCTTTCTGGGCTACTTCTCGGACGGCGGCGTGACGGCGCGCGGCCAGCTCACGCACCGCAACGTGTTCGGGGGCGCGCAGCAGCTCGCCGTGAACGGCGAGGCGCGGACCGGGATCGGCGGGCAGAACGGGCAGGCCGTCTCCGGCGGGCCGATCCGCGACTACCGCGCCTCGGTGTCGCTGCGCCAGCCGTACGTCTTCAACCGCCGCTTCTCGGCGTCCGTCCAGCCCGCCGTGCGCAGCCGCGACGACGAGATCGAGCAGAGCGTCTCGGCCGAGCTCCTCGGGACGCTCCTCTACTCGCGGTCCAGCCTCCGGACGGCCGCAGCCGGCGTCGCGGGCCGCTACGTGGACCTCTCGCGCGGGCAGGGCCTCCGCCTGCTCGACCCCGACAGCCTGCTCACCACGACGGCCCTCACCGCTACGACCGTCGTGCCGAGCCTCGACGTGACGTGGGGCCGGCTCGACAACTCGCTCCAGCCCCGCGCCGGGGTCGTTGTGCGGCCGTCGCTCTCGGGCGCGTTCGGCGACATCGGGTACGGCCGCGGGCGGCTCGCGTTCTCGGCCATCGTCCCGGCCTCCGAGCGCGTCGGCGTGGTCGTCCGCGGCTCGGCGGGCGTGCTCGCCCCGATGGGCGGGACGAGCGCTGACGCCGGCCGCGACTACGTGCTCCTCCGCGACCAGCTGTTCTACGCTGGCGGCACGGCCGACGTGCGGGGCTGGGCCACGAACCGGCTCGGCCCCAAGGCCTTCGTCGTCACGCCGGACACGGCGGGCTTCTCCGAGACCGGCCAGGCCACGCTCCGCGGCAACGGCGACGTGAACTACGTCGGGACGGGCGGACGGGGCAAGGCGTCGGCCTCGGTGCAGGTCAACCTGCCGTTCCCGCTCGGCCCGCGGTGGGGCTCCAACGTGTTCGTCGACGCCGGCCAGGTGATGCGCCCGAGCACGGTCCCGACGACTCTCCTGCTGCGGAGCACCGGCAACGTCGCCGACGCCCAGCTCGCCGACATCCTGGACCGCGAGGGCGGCATGCGCGTCGGGGCCGGCGCGGGCGTGCAGTACCTCACCCCGGTCGGGTTCGTCTCGCTCTCGTTCGGCGTCAAGCTCAACCCGTCCTACCTCGACCTCCGCAACGCGGCCAACGTCTACTGCGGCAACGACGGCGTGGGCGGCAACGGCGAGTGTGTCGGCGGGTACGTCGAGGCGCGCAAGAACAACACGACGTTCAACGAGGGCGACATCGACCCGTCGCGGTGGTTCTTCGGCCTTCTCCCCGGTGGCGGCCGCCTCCAACTCCACCTCTCGATCGGGCAGACGTTCTAGCCCGCCGCGCCGCACCGGCGCACACCGACTCCGACGCCCACGCGTTGACCCGCTCGTGCCCGACTTCACGCCTCCGCTCCCGCCCGACGACGGCCGGCCCGCCTCGGGCGCGGCCGGCGGCGGCGTGCCGCCGGACGAGGCGCAGGGGGCCCCGCCGCCCGGCCCCGACGAGACGCCCGAGAAGCGCCTCACGCGCCGCGTGACGGCCCGCCGCGTCGGCTACGCCGTCGTGGCGCTGTTCGCGCTCGTCGCCGTCGGCCTCGGGGCGCTCGTGTACTACCTCCAGACCGACGCCGGCCGCGGGCGCGTCCGCGCCATCGCCGTCGTCCAGATCGCCGACCTGTTCGCCGACGACGCCACGGTGTCCGTCCGCGACGTCGACGGCAACTTCCTGACGGGCGCGCGGCTCGTCGGCTTCGAGGTCCGCCGCGGCGAAGACCTCGTGCTGGCCGTCGACACCGTCCGCGTGCGGTATACGCTGCGGACGCTCATCCGGCGGACGTTCTCGGCCAGCGACCTCGTCGTGGCCGGGCCGCGCCTGTTCGTGCGCCAGCGCGAGGACGGGACGTTCAATACGGCCGGCCTGCTCAAGCCCGCCGCCGACACGACGTCGAAGTTTTCCATCCTCATCGACCGGCTCGCCGTGACCGACGGCCGCGCCGAGGTCCACTGGTACAACCCCGACCGCGACTCGACGCTCGTCATCGACGGCGTGCAGGCGCGCGTGCGCGGCTTCATATCGCGGCCGGACAGCCTCGTCGGCACGCTCGACGGGCTCCGGCTGGTCGCCCTCGCCCCGCTCGGGGCCTCGCGGATGGCCGTCTCCGGGGCCGGCCGCTTCTCGCGCAGCCAGGTCGTGCTGACGCGCCTCGCGGCGCGGAGCTCGAACGGGACGCGCGTGCGCGGCTCGGGCCGCGTCGGCTTCGGCGAGGCCGTCCGCGCCGGCGACGCCCTGCCCGTCTTCGACGCGCGCATCGAGGCGACGCCGTTCGCGCTCGCCGACGCCCGCGCCTTCGCCGGCGTGGCGCTCTACGGCGACCCGCGCCTGCGCCTGACGGCGGACTCGGACGGCGGGACGCTCACGCTGAACCTCCGCGGATCGCTCGACGAGGCCGCGGTCTCGCTCGACGGCGAGCTGACGCGCGCCACCGACGGGCCGGTGCGGTACCGCGCCGAGGGCCAGCTCCGGCGCTTCAACCCGGCCGCGCTCACGCGCAACCCCGCCCTCGCTGCCGACCTCACCGGCGACCTCCGGGTGAGCCTGGAGGGCTCCAGCCTGCGCGCGCTCGACGGCCCCTTCCGCGTCGCCCTGCGCGAGAGCCAGGCCGCCGGCCGCCGCATCGACCGCCTCGTTCTCGACGGCGCGTTCGAGTCCGGCCGGGTCACGTTCGATCTCGACGGGGCGCTGCCCGGCCTCACGCTCGTCGCCGAGGGCGAGGCGCGCCCGTTCGAGCGCGTCCCGACGTTCGCCCTCCGCGGGCGCGCGCAGGACGTCAACCTCGCCATCCTCGCGCCGGGGCAGGGGATCAGCGGGCGCCTTGCCGGCGACGTGGCCGTTGAGGGCCGCGGCAACAGCCTGGAGACCTTCTTCGGGACCGCCGCCGTCGCTCTCGGTCGCACCGACGTCACCGTCGGCGGCCGCCGCTACCTCCTCGACCGCGCCGACGTCGACGCCGACATCGAGGGCGGCTTCGTGGCCTTCGACGCCGACGTGACGCTCGGGGCGGGCGGCGGGCGCCTCGTCGCGACGGGCTCCGTGGACCCTCGCGAGGATCCGCTCCCGTACACCATCGACCAGGGCCGAGTCGAGCGCTTCAACGTCGCCGCGCTCACCGGCGACCCGGCCCAGACGTCCAGCCTCACGGGCACCTTCGCGCTCGACGGGTCCGGCACGGACGTCCGCACGGCGGCCCTCGACGCCAGCGTCCAGCTCCGCAGCTCGACGTTCGGGACGTACACCATCGCCGCAGCGGACGTCGACGCGCGCCTGCGCGGAGGCCGCCTCGCCTTCGACGCCTCGGCCGACCTCGGCGCGGCCGGCGCGCTGACGGCCGCGGGCACGGCGGAGCCGTTCGCGTCCCCGCTCACGTACACGGCGCGCGGGGCGGTCCGCCGGCTCGACATCGCCGCGCTCACCGGCAACCCCGCCCAGGCGTCCAGCCTTACGGGTGCCTACGAGGCGACCGGACGCGGGACCGACCCGGCCACGCTCACGCTCGACGCGCGCGTCCAGCTCGCCGAGTCCAGCTACGGCAGCCGCCTCGTGGACCGCACGGACGTCCGGGTGAGCGCCCGCGCCGGGGCCGTCACGCTCGCGGGCACCGTGGACACGCCCGACGGCGGCTTCGCGCTCAACCTCTCGACGCGGCCCTTCGACGCCAGCCCCACGCTCATCTTCGGCGAGGGCACGTGTTTCCGCAACGTCGACGCCGGCCGGCTGACGGGCAACCCGGACCTCACGACGGACCTCACGGGCTGCGCGACCGGCCGCGCGACCGGCTACGCCGACCTCGCGACGGCGTCCGTCGACGCCGTGGTCACGCTCCGCCCGTCCACGGTCAACGGGGCCCGCATCCGCTCGGCCCTCGCCGACGTGACGCTGCTGCGCGGCGCGCTCGCGGGCACGCTCGACGCCACGCTCGACGCGGCCGACGGGCCGCCCGTCAACGACGCAGACTTCCGCGCCGACGACGGCGGCCAACTCACGGCCGCCTTCCAGGGCCGCCCGTTCGACGCCACGCCGAGCTACGCCGTCCGCGGGACGACGCGCGGACTCGACGCCGCCGCGCTCGCCGGAATCGGCGGCGCGCGCGCCGCCGACGGCGCTCCGCAGCGGACGAGCCTCTCGCTCGACTTTGACGTCCGCGGGCGCGGCACGGACCCGCGCACGCTCGCGCTCGACGGCCGCCTCAGCGCCCGGCCGTCCAGCGTCGGCCCGGCCCGCATCGACACGCTCGAAACCGTGTTCGCCCTCGCCGCCGGCGTCCTCCGCGTGGACACCCTCTCGCTGCGCTCGGACGTCGCCGTCGCCGACGGCTCCGGGACGGTCGCGCTGTTCGACCCCGACGCCGCCTCGGCCTTCCGCCTCGCGGGCGAGGTCCGCAGCCTCGACGCGTTCCAGGACTCGTCCGGGCAGGCCGTCGACTTGGAGCGCGGCGTGTTCGACCTCACCGCGACCGGCGTTCCGGGCCAGCCGCTCGCCATCGCCGGCACCCTGGACGCGGACCGCCTCGCCTACGGCACGACGGCCGTCGACGACATCGCCGGGACGCTCACGGCGACCGTGGACCGTACGGCGCTGGACTCGCTCGGCGTCGCCGCGCTCACGGGCGGGGCCGTCCAGGGCTCCGCCACCGCGGACTTCACCCGCGTCACCGTCGGCGCGCGGCGCATCGAGAGCGGCCGCGCGACGGTCCAGCTCCAGGGCCGCGCCCTCGCCGTCGACGCGTTCGTCGTCGTGGACCAGCGCCGCGACGCCGACGTGGCCGCGGTGATCGACTTCCCGACGGAGGCCGCGCCCGGCCAGCCGGCCCGCCCGCTGACGGTCCGCCTGGACCGCGCCCGCGCGTCCGTCGACAGCGTCACGTGGACGCTCGTCCGCCCGACGACCGTCGTCGTGGACGACGGGTTCGTCGTGGACAGCCTGCTCATCCGGAGCGACGTGCCGGGCCAGCCAGGCCAGGAGATCGCCGCCGGCGGGCGCGTCCGCTTCGACGGCGAGCAGGACTTCACCCACGCCGCGCAGGGCGTGGACCTCGCGACGCTCTCGGACCTCGTCGGCCTCGGCGGGCTCGGCGGCACGCTCTCGGCCACAGCCCGCCTCACCGGCACGGCCGCCGCGCCACTGCTCGACGGCCGCGTGGACGTCGCTGACCTCCAGTCCAGCGAGGGGCCGGTCGGGTCCATCGCTGCCGCAGTGACCTACGCCGACGGCCGCCTCGGCATCGACGGGGCCGTCACGCACGTCTCGGGCCAGCAGCTCACCGTCGAGGGCTACCTCCCGCGCCGGTTCGCGCTCACCGGCGGCGTGCAGGCCCAGGAGGCCCGCGGCACCGACGAGGTACGCCTCGTCGCCCGCGCGGACTCGTTCCCGATCGCGTGGGCCAAGCCGTTCCTCAACCGCCGCGCGTACTCGGACCTCGGCGGCGCGCTCCGGCTGGACCTCACCGTGACCGGCACTGAGGCGGCCCCGCAGCTCGCCGGCACAGCCTCGCTCACGGACGGTCGCCTCGGCGTCGTCCCGACCGGCCTGACCTACGCGCCCATCACGGCCGACGTGACGTTCCGCGGCAACCGCGTCGAGCTGGACCGCGTCCTTGTCGGTGAGCCGGCTGGCAGCGCGGAGGATGCTGGAGACGGCCTCGACGTCTCGGGTGCGATCACGCTGCGCCGCCTCTCGCTCGGCGAGCTCGACCTGACCCTGACCCCGCGGGAGTTCACGGCCATCGACACGCGGACGTACCGCTCGCTCGTGCTCGCCGCCGGTCCAGAGCCGCTCCGCCTGACGGGCACGCTGGTGCGGCCCGTCCTCCGCGGCTCCGTCGTGCTGTCGCGCGGCGACATCTTCGTCACC
>JANPJI010000114.1:0-2255 GCA_031425425.1 Rubricoccaceae bacterium | reverse complement strand
CCCGTCGGGCGGCGCGTCGACGGTGGGCTTCTCGCTGCCGGCGGCGGGCGCGGTGCGGTTGAGCGTGGTGGACCTGCTCGGTCGTGAGGTGGCGGTGCTGGTGGACGGGGAGCAGGCGGCCGGCCGGCACACGGCGACGGTGGACGCGTCGCGGCTCGCGCCGGGCGTGTACGTGCTCCGGCTCACGGCCGGCACGGAGGCGCTCACACGGCGCGTCGTCGTCGTGCGCTAGGCACCGAGGCTGGCCTTCCGAGTGCCCCCCGGACCCACTCGCGCCCGGGCGGCTTCTGGTTCCGGCAGTCTCCGACCCATCCTCCGATCCCGAATCTCCACGACTCCGATGCTCCGTCTGCTCTGGCTCGCCGCCGTCCTGCTCGTTCCCGCCGCCTCCGCGCAGACGCCCTGTGCCGGGGGCACGGCTGGCGGCTACGGCTGCCGCGGCGTGGACCTGATGGCCCGCCTCCCGCTCTCCACGTTCGCGTCGCCAGGGAGCGCCGCGCCGACGGGCGGCAACGACATCTGGGGCTGGACCGACCCGCTGACCGGCCGCGAATACGCGCTCGTCGGGACGACCAACGGGACCGCCTTCGTGGACGTGACCACCCCTGCCACCCCGGTCTACCTCGGGAAGCTGCCGACGGCCGGGGCGGCGAGCAGCTGGCGCAGCATCAAGGTCTACCAGAACCACGCCTTCGTCGTCAGCGAGGCGCCCGGCCACGGGATGCAGGTGTTCGACCTGACCCGGCTCCGCACCGTCGCGAGCCCGCCCGTGACGTTCGCCGCCGACGCGCGCTACACCGGCGCAGGCAAGGCGCACAACGTCGTGATCGACGCCGCGAGCGGCCTCGCCGTCCTCGTCGGGGCCAACCAGGCAGGCTTCGCCTGCAACGCCGGCGGCCTCCACATGGTGAACATTACGACGCCGACGAGTCCCGCCTTCGCCGGCTGCTTCGACGCCGATGGCTACACGCACGACGCGCAGTGCCTCCTCTACGACGGCCCCGACGCGGACTACGCCGGCCGCGAGATCTGCTTCGCGTCCAACGAGGACACGGTGACGATCGTGGACGTGACGACGCGCTCCGCTCCGGTCCAGATCGCCCGCGTCTTCTACCCCTCGGCCAGTTACACGCACCAGGGCTGGCTCACCGCCGACCGCCGGCACTTCCTCCTGGACGACGAACTCGACGGCAACGCCTCGACGCCGACGCGCACGGTCGTGATGGATGTGGAGGACCTCGACAACGCCGGCTTCCGCTTCGCCTACAGCGGGACCACCAACGCCCGCGACCACAACCTCTACATCCGCGACGGCTACGCCTTCGAGAGCAACTACGCCTCGGGGCTGCGCGTCGTCTCGCTCGCCGGGATCGAGGCGGGCACGCTGGCCGAGACCGGGTTCTTCGACACGTACCCCGCCAACGACGCCTACAGCTTCAACGGCCAGTGGAGCAACTATCCCTTCTTCCCTAGCGGGACGGTCGTCGCGGACGACATCCAGGGCGGCCTCTTCGTGCTCCGGCCCGACGTGCTCCGGCCCGACGTGGCGACGGTGGCCGGCGCGGCCGGCTGGCGGCTCCTCGCCGCCCCGGCGGCCGGCGTGACGGTGGGTGCCCTCGCGGCGCTGAACCTCGTCCAGGGCGTGCCCGGCTTCTACCCCGCGGCGGGCACCAATCTCTACACCGGATACTCCGGCACTGCCTACGCCGTGCCGGCCGGCGGGAGCGACGTGCTCGCGTCGGGCCGCGGCTTCTGGTGGTACTTCTACAACGTCAACCTGACGCCGGGCGGGCCGAGCAACAGCCGCGCGCTCCCGGCGACGCTCGTCTCGGCGAATGCGGCCGTGGCGACCAACACGCCGGTCGCGGTCCATGCCACCGGCGACACGTTCAACCTGCTCGGCAACCCGTTCGGCGTCTCCCTCAACGTCTCGGCCGTGGGCACCTGGCCCGGGGCCGGCAACCTCGCCTCGACCGTGGTCCAGATGTGGAACGCGGCCGGGAGCACCTACGAGTCCTCCGTCACCCGCCCCGTGATCGCGCCGTGGCAGGGCTTCTGGGCCGAGGGCGCGACTGCCGGCACGCTCACCATCCCGGCGAGCGCGCGCACCACCGGCGGCACGCTCACCCGGCCCGCCGGCGACAGCGAGCCCGAGACGCTCGTCGCCTTCGAGCTGGCCTCGGCCGAGGGCACCCTCGTCGACCGCGCGGCCGTGCTCGTGCTCGGCGAGGGACGCCTCGACGGCCGCGACGCCG
>JANPJI010000113.1:0-2545 GCA_031425425.1 Rubricoccaceae bacterium | reverse complement strand
CACCGAGGACCTCCTGCTCACGGCCGTCGTCGTGGTTGTGCTGTGGGCGCTGCGGACGCTCACGCTCGCCGCCGTCCGCCGGCGCTCGGCGGACCCCCGCACGCTGTACCGCTGGCGCAAGGGGACCGTCTACGCCGCGGTCGGCATCGGCGTCGCCCTCCTCGTCCCGGTGTGGGTCGGCGCGTTCGGGTCCGTCGCGACGTTCTTCGGGCTCCTCTCGGCGGGCATCGCGATCGCGCTCAAGGACCCGATCGTCAACTTCGCCGGGTGGGTCTACATCCTGTGGCGGCGGCCGTTCACGACCGGCGACCGCGTGACGGTGCGCCAGCACATCGGCGACGTGACCGACCAGCGCATGTTCGGGTTCACGCTCCTCGAAGTCGGCACGGCGACCGGCGCGATGCAGTCGACGGGGCGCATCATCCACGTCCCGAACGGGTGGGTCTTCTCGGACTCGGTCGTCAACCACACGGGCGGCTTTGCGTACGTCTGGAACGAGGTGTCCGTCCAGGTGACGTTCGAGAGCAACTGGCGGGCGGCCAAGGAGGACCTGCAGCGCATCGCCCGCGACCGCGCCGAGGCGTTCTCGACCGACGCCGCGGCGTCGCTCCGGCGGGCCGCGAGCGAGCACTTCATCTTCTTCTCGGAGCTCACGCCGACCGTCTACACGAGCGTCATCGAGGACGGGGTCCGGCTGACGCTGCGCTACCTCGTCCCGCCGCGGCGCGTGCGCGGCAGCGAGCAGGCCATCTGGGAGGACGTGCTCGACGCGGTGGCGGCCCGCGACGACGTGACGTTCGCGTACCGGACGCTGCGGCAGTACCGCGCGCCGTCCGAGACCAAGCCCGGCCTCGGCGGCCCGCGGCCCGACGCCCCCTCGGCCGCCGAGTCGCCGAGTCGCGATCCCGCCTAACCGAGCAGGTCGGCCTCGCCCAGCACCCGCAGCAGCGAATCCGCCTCGGCGTCGCCCGCCCGGGTGCGGAGGTCGCGGTGCTGAGCGTCGGCCCGCCTCGCGGAGCACGCGCGTCTCGCCGACGATGTCCACGAGCGCGAGGCGTCCCGCCGTGTCGCGCGGGCCCTGGTCGAGGGCGGGCCGGTTGAGCGCAAACATGTGCAGCATCCCGACGGCGTCGGTGTTGCCTGCGAGGAGGCTCGCGCTGAAGGCGGGCTCAGCGGCGAGCAGGCCGCCCGTCTGCCAGACGAGCAAGGCGGGGTTTTGCGCCGCGCGCGTGCTTCCGGCCGCGAGGGCCGCCTCGTGCCGCCGCGCCGAGCGGGGAAGACGAACAAGTCACCCGGTGATCGGCGTTCAGGTAAGACTAGGGCCTCGGCGCGGTTCTGCGTGCCGAACCGGGACGCTCCCGCGACGGCACATCGCGCGATCTCCCCGCGTTCGACGGCTGCCCCGCTCCACCGCTCCGCCCGATGTCAGCCTCTCGACACACCGGAAACCGCCTCGCCGAGGCGTCAAGCCCGTACCTTCGCCAGCACGCCGACAACCCCGTCGACTGGTGGCCGTGGGCCGACGCCGCCTTCGCCGAGGCCGCGCGCCGCGACGTGCCTGTCTTCCTCTCGGTCGGCTACGCCGCGTGCCACTGGTGCCACGTGATGGCCCACGAGTCGTTCGAGAACCCCGAGGCGGCGGCGGCCCTCAACGCCGCCTTCGTGTGCGTCAAGGTGGACCGCGAGGAGCGCCCGGACGTCGACGGGATCTACATGGACGCGTGCCTGGCGGTCCACGGCAGCGGCGGCTGGCCGCTGACGGCGCTGCTGACGCCCGAGCGCGAGCCGTTCTACGTCGCGACGTACCTCCCCCGGCTCAGCCGGCAGGGGCGCGTCGGCGTGATCGACCTCGCCGAGGGGGCCGCGCGGGCGTGGCGCGACGACCGCGCCGGCATCCGCGCCACGGCGGCCGACATGACGGCGGCGCTGAACGCCCTCGCCGAGCCCCCCGAAGCGGGCGAGTCGGGCCCGGCAGCGTTCGCCGCAGCGGGCGAGGCGATGCGGCGGCTCGCGGACCCCGAGCACGGCGGCTTCGGGCGCGCCCCCAAGTTTCCCACGCCGCACCACGCCTTCTTCCTGCTCGCCGAGGCGCATCGGACCGACGACGCGAGCCTTTCAGATCTCGCCGTCCGGGCGCTCCTCGCCGTCTCGCGCGGCGGCGTCTTCGACCAGATCGGCGGCGGGCTCCACCGCTACGCGACGGACCGCGCGTGGGCGCTCCCGCACTTCGAGAAGATGCTGACCGACCAGGCGCTCTACGTCCTCGCCTGCGCCGAGGCGGTCGCAGCCGGGGCGGGCTCGGCCGCCGACGCCCTCCGAGACGCCGCCCAGGCCACGATTCGCTACGCCCTCCGCGACCTCCCCCTGCCCGCTGAGACCGGGCCGAGCGGCCTCTTCGCGACGTCCGAGGACGCGGACTCTCCCGGCCCAGACGGCCACACCCACGAGGGCGCGTTCTACGTCTGGCGCGAGGCGGACCTCGACGCCGCGCTCACGCCAGACGCCGCGGCGCTCGCCCGCCGCGCGTTCGGGACGACGCCCGAGG
>JANPJI010000112.1:0-2317 GCA_031425425.1 Rubricoccaceae bacterium | reverse complement strand
AGACCCGGGCCGCAGCGCGGGCGGCGATGGGGCCTCCAGGGTGCCGGAGGAGGCCGACGACGTGACGACGGTGCTCGTCGTCGAGGACCACGCCGACGTCCGCGCCTACATCCTCCGGCATCTCGAACCGGCCTACCGCGTCGTCGAGGCCGCCGACGGCGTCGAGGGGCTCGAAAAGGCCCGTGCCCTGCTGCCCGACCTCATCGTGTCGGACGTGATGATGCCCGGCCTCGACGGCTACGCCCTCTGCCGCGCCCTCAAGGCCGACCCCGAGACCGACTACATCCCCCTCATCCTGCTCACGGCGAAGGCCGCGCCCGAGGACCGCCTCGAGGGGCTCCGGGAGCACTGCGACGACTACCTCACCAAGCCGTTCGACCCGGCCGAGCTCCGCGTCCGCATCGAGAATCTGATCGCGGGGCGGCGGCGGCTGCGGGCGCGCTTCGCCGCGGAGACACCCGCCCCGGCAGAGTACGCCGCGCTGCACCCGGTGCCCGTCGCGGGGGTCTCGGCCGACGCCGCGTTCCTCGAAGCGGTCCGCGAGCAGGTCGAGGCGCACCTCGGCGACGACACGTTCAGCGTGGAGCGGCTGGCCGAGGGCGTCGGCGTGAGCCGGGCACACCTGCACCGCCGGCTGCGCGAGTCGCTCGGCCAGGCCCCCTCCGAGGTCATCCGCGGGATGCGGCTGGAGCGGGCGGGCGGCCTGCTCGCGGCGCGGGCCGGAACGGTGAGCGAGGTGGCCTACGCCGTGGGCTTCAAGAGCGTGGCGCACTTCTCGAACGCCTTCCACGCGCGCTACGGCTGCCGCCCGTCGGCTTACGCTGAGGGGGAGCGGGCCTGACGCGGGGTCCGTTCCGGCACCGAGAAGATCCGATCCGGCGAAGGCTCGTCCCCCCGCTGTCGGCGGAAGGCGGCGCGCTAGCCTCTGTGTCACCCGTCGTTGTCTCTGCGTCGCATGTGACCTAGAGACAACAATTTGAGACGCGGGCGCAACGGCCGTGTAGAGGCGGGGAGCCATGTTGGGCTCGGTCCCGGTTCCGCTGTCCGCCCTTCGCGGCCGACAGCGAGGCAGAGGGCCACTCAACTCCCGGCTGGAGATGCCTGATGGCCTCGACGGCCTCCACCAACCCCACAGGTTCATCATGAAGACTCTCTCTCTCGCCTGCACCGTCGCGCTGCTGACCGCGCTCACCGCAGGCTGCGACGCCTCGCTCTCGTCCGATGCGGACTCCGCGATCGCCCCTGCCGCTGCGGCGGGCGCAGGTGGCCCGACCGCGAGTGGCAGTGGCCACCTCACCATCAACAACGAGTACCGGACCTTCTCCTTCCACGCCCGCGAGGCGGCCAACGGCACCGTCTCCGGGAGCTTCAACCTCCAGGCCCGGCAGACGGGCAACCACCTCAAGGGCAACGTGACGTGCGTCACCGTGCTCCCGAACAACCGCGCGATCATGGCGGGCTTCATCACGGAGGCGGACGAGTCAACCTTCCGCGTGGGTGGAAACTTCGCCTTCATGGTCGAGGACAACGGCTCGGGGAACGGTGCCCCCCCCGACCAGCTAACTCTCGTCAATCAGTTCTCGATCCAGCCGGGCTTCCCCACCGACCAGTCCCTCGTGGACTTCCTGTGCGCGTCGAACGGGAGCGCCATCTTGCCCCTGAGGCCAATCGAGGGCGGGAACATCACGGTTCGCTCGTAGCCCTCCGGGTCCGCGCGCGGGATCGCCTGAGGCCCGCGGCGCGCCCTCGTTCGGGGCCGCTCGGCGCGCGGCCGAACTCCCTTCCGTCCACGTCACGTGCGACGTGGGCGGAAGGGGATGCGACGCGGATGCGACGGTGGGGCAGTCGCGCCGCGCCCGCGTGGACGAGGCCCTCCACGCCACACCCTCCGGCCTCCCTCCTCTTCACTCCTGCAGACGATGAACCTCCACCGAACCGCCCCCTCGCGGCGCCCCTCCTTCGCCGCGCTCGTGGCGCTCCTCACGCTCACGCTCGGGCTCGCCGGCCCCGCCCGCGCGCAGGGCACCGTCGCCGCCTGGGGCTTGAACGGCAACGGCCAGACGAGCGTGCCGGCCGAACTCACCGGCGTCGTCGCCGTCGCCGCGGGCGATCAACACACGGTGGCGCTGAAGAACGACGGCACCGTCGCGGCCTGGGGCAGCAACGGCGAGGGCCAGTCGACCGTGCCGGCCGGGCTCACCGGCGTCACGGCCGTCGCCGCGGGCGGCTTCCACACCGTCGCGCTGAAGAACGACGGCACCGTCGTCGCCTGGGGCAGAAACAACCAAGGCCAGTCGACCGTGCCGGCCGGGCTCAC
>JANPJI010000111.1:0-4553 GCA_031425425.1 Rubricoccaceae bacterium | reverse complement strand
CGAGCACGGCGAGCGTGGTGCGAAGTGCGTCGAGCGACTCGGCGAGCGCCGCGGCGCTCACAAGGGAGAGGTCGTCGCCGGACGTGTGGTACTGGGCGTACTCGCCGTGCGGCGTCCGCGTGAGGCGGCCGACGGGCAGGTCGATGCCGGGGCTGCCGAACTGGCGCTCGTCGTAGCCGTCGGGCGTCCACGGACGCGTGCCGAAGGCGTGCGGCCCCACCGTGTCGCGGAGCGCGAGGGCGACGGCGCGGTCGATGGCGAGTGGCGCGCGGAGCGTCCCGGAGCGGCTCGTCTTGTATGTAAACGGGCCGGCGTCGCCGAGGTTGGACAGCACGAGTCCGTGGCGGACCCGGCCCCAGCGCGCGCGGTTGCGGCTCAGCCACGCGAGTGCGCCGAGCGTGCCGGGCGCGAACAGCACGCGGAGCGTGTGCCGCCGCCGCGGCCCGGCGAGGCGCTCCGCAGCGAGGACGGCGGCGACGGCCAGGCCGGTCGCGTTGTCGTTGGCGAGGGCCGGGTGGCAGGCGTGCGCCGAAAGCAGGATCTCGTCCTCGGTCTCGCCCGGTACGACGACCTCGCCGTAGCTCAACGATCCGTCGACGTGATCCGTGTCGATGACGACATCCACGTCCCCCCTCTCACCAACCTCGTCCTCAATCGCCGCCAGTTCGGTGTGCGACAGGCAGAAGCCCCACGTCGGTGTATAGTAGGCCGTTCGGTACGGGACGAGCGCGGGCTGGTCCGGCAGCGTGTGCAGGTGCGGGCGAAGATCGGCGAGCGTCATCCGCTCGCGGACGGGCCGGCTGTACTGGACGAGGTGCAGCGGGCTAACGGCCCAATCCGCCACGCGGCGCCCGGACGGCAGGCGCAGGTACGCCTCGCGGACGCGCCACTCGGGCGGGACGGTCCAGTCGAACACCGCCTCGCCGGTCGGCACCTCGGTCACGGCGACGGGCACGACCTCGCCGAGGCGCGCGAGCGTCTCGCGGAGGCCATCGCCCGTCAGGCATCGCCGCAGCGGGAGCAGGTCCGCCACGAGTGCGAGCAGCCGCTCCCCGTCGGACGGGGCCACGTGCGGGACGGGCAGGGTCGTGGAGGCGAGGGTCATGGCCCGAGTATCGGAAGGAGGAGACGGGTTCTGAACCCCTCCCGTAGACCCCGCACGTTACGGTGCGCCCTCCGAACCGGAGCCGGTTCTCCAGACCGCGACAGCGTCGAGCGGCTTTCGGTCGATGTTCGGCACGCGTGCGTCTGCGGCCGGGAAGCCCACCGGGAAGAGGATGAGCGCTGCCTCGTTGGGTGGGCGCTCGAGGATCTCCGAGAGGAAGCGCATCGGGCTCGGCGTGTGCGTGAGCGTCGCGAGGCCCATGTGGTGAAGCGCAGCGACGAAGAGGCCTGCCGCGATCCCGCAGGACTCCTGCACGTAGTAGTGCTTGACCGCCCGGCCGTCGGCGTCGCGGCCTGTCCGCTGCGCGAAGAGGACGACGAGCCACGGGGCCGTTTCGAGGAACGGCTTGTCCGCGTCGGTCCCGAGCGGGGCGAGCGCTGCGCGCCACTCGTCGCTCATGCGCCCGCCGTACGCCTCGCGCTCCTCCACCTCGGCCGCCTCTCGGATGCGCCGCTTGACCTCGGGGTCCGACACCGCCACAAATGTCCACGGCTGCATGTGAGCACCGGACGGGGCCGTCGCCGCGGTCCGGATGGCGGCCTCGATGAGCGCGCGCGGCACCGCCCGGTCCGAGAAGTCGCGCACGGACCGGCGGGCGTCCATCTCGCGGAAGAACGCCTCCGCGCGCTCGGCCATCGCCTCGGGGCGGTGTTCGACGAAGCGGAGCGGGACGGTCACGGATGCAGCCGCCCGATCAGGCGCGGGAAGGCCCCCGTCTCGCGGACGTGCGGGAGCCCGCAGACGTACGCCACCGTTCGCTCCAGGCCGAGGCCAAAACCCGAATGCGGGACCGATCCAAACCGCCGCAGGTCGAAGTACCAGTCGAACGCGCTCTCGGGCAGGCCATGCGCGGCGACCTGTGCCTTGAGGAAGGCGAGGTCCGTCGCCCGCTCGCCTCCGCCGACGATCTCGCCGTAGCCCTCGGGGGCGAGCACGTCCATGCCCAGCGCCAGCAGGTCATCCTCGGGGTCGCGCTTCATGTAGAACGCCTTGACCGCCGCGGGGTAGCGGTGGACGATGATCGGCGTCTGGAAGTGGCGCGTGAGGACGGTCTCGTCGGATCCGCCGAGGTCCGCGCCCCACTCGAACGTCCGCGCGCTCTCGCGCCACTCGGGGAGGTAACGGAGCATCTCGTCGATCTCGGCGAGGCGGCCGGCGATCTCGATGTCGCGGGCGTCGATGCGGCGCTTCTCGCCGGCCTTGGCCCCGCCGTGGCGGGCGGCGTTGGCTGCGCGCTCGCGCTCCAGCTCCACCTTCTGGTCTTCGAGCCCGGCCTCCTCGGCGTCGAGGAGGTTCTGCGAGGCCGCACTCGTGAGCAACTCCACCGCCTCGGTGTAGGTCAGACGCGGGAACGGCGTCTTCGTCGCCGCCTCCAGCTTGCCCGTGTCGCGGCCGAGGATGGCGAGTTCGGGCTGGCAGTCGGCGAGCGCGTCGGTGACGATCCGGACGAGCAGTTCCTCGACGACCTCCATGTTCATCGCGAGGTCGTAGAACGCCATCTCGGGCTCGATCATCCAGAACTCCGTCAGGTGCCGCCGGGTCTTCGACTTTTCAGCTCTGAAGGTCGGCCCAAACGTATAGATTTTCCCGAACGCCATCGCCATGGCCTCGCCGTGGAGCTGGCCGCTCTGGGTGAGGTAGGCCGGCTCGCCGAAGTAGTCCAGTTCGAACAGCGTCGACGTGCCCTCGACAGCGTTGCCGGTCAGGATCGGGGCGTCCATCTGGACGAACCCCTCGCCCTGGAAGTAGGCGTGGATCGACGTGATGATGCGGTTGCGCACCCGGAGCGCAGCCCACTGGCGCTGGCTCCGCAGCCACAGGTGCCGCCGGTCCATCAGGAACTCGACGCCGTGCTCCTTGGGCGTGATCGGGTACGCCTCGGCGAGCGAGATCACGGTCACGCGCTCGGCCTGGACCTCGACGCCGCCGGCCTGCCGCTCGTCGGCCTTCACGGTGCCCTCGACGCGAAATGCGCTCTCCTGCGTCAGCGACGTCGCGGCGGCGAACGACTCGGCCCCGACAGCGGCCTCGTTCACGACGACCTGCACGAGCCCCGAGCCGTCGCGCAGCACGAGGAACGCGAGGCCCTTCGAGGCGCGGGCGTTGTAGAGCCAGCCGTTGAGCGTCACGCGCTCGCCGACGTGGGCGGAAAGTGCGCCGACGCGCGTGAACGGCTCCGTCATGTCCGGGCGGATGGTGAGCGTCGAAGATACCCGCGCCCACCATCCGCCTCGGACGCCGAATCAGGCCGGCTGGCCGCCGGGGCGGCGGTTCTGCGCCCGGTCGTAGCCGTAGCGGACGGCCTCGCGCTCCGCGTCGAAGTCGCGCCCGGCGGGATACGTCCCTCGGAGCGCCGCCTCGGCGTCCGGGTAGGCGAGGTTGCGGTGCGCCTCGTCGTGCGCCGCGGCGTAGCCGTAGCGGTAGGCCGCCTCGATGGCGTCGTAGCCGGCTTCGGTCTGCTGAACGGCGTGGTGCGCGCGGAAGTCGGCCGCGTGGAGGTCGGTGGCTTGCACCGGGACGACCTCGCGACGGACGACCCGGTGGTGGACGAGCGCCTCGGGGATCTCGGTCACGGTCGCGGCTCCGGGGATGGCCCCGGCGAGGTACACCACGCCGTCGCCGATGGTGATGTCGAACGCAGGGATCTCCGCGCCCGAGTCGAGGACGATCGACGAGACGATCTCGGCGTCGGTGTCCACGATGAGGGACGCGACGACGCCGATCTGGTCGCCGAGACCGTCGATGGCCGCGAAGCCGCGGATGTCCTGGGAGCCGTTGACGAGTTCCCAGTCGCCGGTGTTGTTCAGAAACGTGCGGGACATGGCAGGGATGGACTGGATGGAGGGGGTAGAGGTCGGTGCCTGCTAGCGGGCAATGCCGCCGGGGCGCGTCACGACGACGTAGCCGCTCTCGCCGGCGTCGGCCACGCCGGACTCGCTCATGCCGGGCGCGTACGTTTCGAGCGAGCCCGACACCGCGACCTGGTCGCCGACGCGGACCGGGGCGTCGCCGCCCGTCGGGTCCATGACGACCATCACGCGGTCCGCCCCGCTCCCGACGGTGAACGCGCGGTCGCTGAGGACGCTGGTCACGCGGACGCCCGCGATCTGGACGGCCCGCCCGTTGAGTGCGCCCGACGTCGCGCCCGCCTCACGAATCGTCCGGCCGACATCGCCTACGGAGGCGAGGACAGCGCGGCTCGCCGCGGCACCGGCGGCCGCGCCGGCGGCCGTCCCCGCGCGAACTGCTGCGCGCGTCGCCGCGGCCTGGGCGGCGGCCGCCTGCTCGGTCGCGCCGAGCGCCGTCTGCTCTGCCCCTACGATCGGCGCGCCCGGCGGCGGACCGGTCGTGCCGGGGATGAACGTGGACGACGGGGCGGGGTCGGCGG
>JANPJI010000110.1:0-3416 GCA_031425425.1 Rubricoccaceae bacterium | reverse complement strand
TTGAGCGCAGCGAAAGCCTGTCCTGAGCTTGCGAAGGAAATCTCAGCGTCGTGGTACGCTCCCTCGAAGCCGGTGGCAGCAGGCTCCGACGTCGCCCTTCGGCTTCGCTCAGGGCAGGCTGTTGAGATCCTTCGCGGGGCTCAGGATGACAGGAAGAGAACGTAGCAGTTCTGCCCCGCGGGGGGGCCACCAGAGTGTCGCCCTGCTTCCCGCAACGGACTCTACGTCCGGATTTTCCTCAAGGTTATGGAGCCGTCGAATCCCGATCTTTGATCGCCTCTGGCCTCTCGCCGGCATGACACACACCGTCTACCTCGTCGAGGACCACCCGGTCGTGCGCGACGCGTACACCGAGTTGATCGACGCCACGACGGACCTCCACGTGGTCGGCTCGGCCGGCTCGGCGGAGGCCGCCATCCTGGACCTCACCGGGCTCGCCGCCGACGTCGCCGTCGTCGACATCACGCTCAACGACCCCGGGGCGCGGATGCACGGGATCCACCTCACCGGGCAGCTTCACCGGCTGTGGCCCGCGCTGCGCGTGCTCGTCGTGAGCGGCCACGACGAGACGCTCTACGCCGAACTCGCCCTGAGGGCCGGCGCGCGCGGCTACCTCATGAAGCACGAGGCGAGCCAGAACCTGCTCTCGGCGATCCACCGTGTGCTCCATGGCGACGTGGTGCTCAGCGACCGGATGGCCGCGCGCGTGTCCACGGCGCTCCGCACGCCCATCCTGGCCCTGTGACGCGACCCGACCCGATGCTGCAGAGTACCGCGCCCGACGGCCCGCCGAGCGCCGCTCTGCCGGTCGTCGTGGTCGGGGCGTCGCTCGGCGGCGTCGATGCCCTCCAGCGGCTCGCGGCGGCCCTCCCGGCCGGCTTCCCGGCGGCCGTCCTCGTGGTACAGCACACCGCCCCGGACGGGCCGGGCCTGCTCGGCGGCATCCTCGACGCCGCCGGCCCGCTCCCGGCCGCGACCGCGACCGACGGCGAGCCGCTCCAGGCCGGCACGATCCGCGTCGCGCCGCCGGACCGGCACCTCGTCGTCCGCGGGTGCGAGCTCCGGCTGACGCGCGGGGCACGCGAGAACCGCTCGCGGCCCTCCCTGGACCCGCTCTTCCGCTCGGCCGCGATCGCCCACGGCAGCCGCGTCGTCGGCGTCGTCCTGACGGGCCTGCTCAACGACGGCGCGGCGGGCCTGCTCGCTGTGCAGCGCTGCGGCGGCCGGACGGTCGTCCAGTCGCCCGACGACGCCGCGCACGCCGGGATGCCGCTGAGCGCGCTCGCGGCCCTCGCCCCGGACTACACGGTCCCGCTCGCCGAGGTGGGTCCGCTCCTCCAGCACCTCATGCAGATGCCGACGCATCCCTCGCCCCCGCCGCCGGACGACCTCGTCCGCGAAGACCGCCTCGCCGACACCGGTGCCACGTCCATCGCCGAGGCCGACGCGTGGGGCACGCACGCGCCGGTGACGTGCCCCGAGTGCGGCGGCACGCTCTGGGAGCGGACCGACGGCCCGCTCCTGCGGTACCGGTGCCACACGGGCCACGCCTACACCGCGCAGGCCCTCGTGGACGAGCAGGACGAGAGCATCGAGCAGACGCTCTGGGCGGCCCTGCGCGTGCTCGTCGAGCGCGCAGCCACGCTCGACGCGCTCGCCCGGACCGAGCGCGCGAGCGGCCGCCCGACGGTCGCCGACCGCTACGAGGCGCGGGCCGTCGAGTCCCACGCCCACGCGCAGCGCCTCCGCGACAGCTTCCGCGCCCTCGCGCTCTGACCGACCGGCTCCTACGCGTCGGCCAGGGCCTCCGCGCCGGACGAGATCTCGATGATCTCGGTCGTGATCGCCGCCTGCCGCGCGCGGTTGTAGGTCAGCTGGAGCGACCGCAGGAGTTCGCCCGCGTTCGTCGTCGCGTTGTCCATCGCCACCATCCGCGCGCCCTGCTCCGAGGCGTTGCTCTCCAGCAGCGCCCGCCAGATCTGGTACTGGAGGAACTCCGGCAGCAGCCGCTCCAGAAGCACCTCGGCCGAAGGCTCGAAGAGGTAGTCGACGCTCTCGACGGCCTCGCCGGAGGTGTCGTAGCCCGCCGTGTCCGCCATGACCGGCGTGAAGAACGCCTCGGCCGGGACCGGCAGGAGCGTCTCGACGATCCGGTTCTGCGTGATCGTGTTCTTGAACTCGTTGTAGACGAGCTCGACGCGGTCCCAGCGGCCGTCCACGAAGCCGGCGACGGCGAGGTCCGCGATCTCGCCGGCGCGCTCGAACTTGAGGTCGGTAAAGAACCCCCGGTAGTCGCCTTCGAGGGTCGCCCCGCGGCTGGCGAAGTACTCGTGGCCCTTGCGCCCGACGGCCGCGACGTGGAGCCGGCCCGCCGCGCGGAGGTCCGCGTAGCGCTCGCCGATGGCCACCTCGGCGGCCTTGAGCAGGTTCGTGTTGAACGCCCCGGCGAGGCCGCGGTCGCTCGTGACGACGATCAGCAGCACGCCCGCGACGCCCTCGCGCTCTTGGAAGAGCGGGTGCTCGGTCGGGTCCAGCTGCTGGCGCAGGTGCCCGATCATCTCGCGGACCTTGTACGCGTACGGGCGGGCCGTGAAGATGCGCTCCTGCGCGCGGCGCAGCTTCGCCGCGGCGACCATCTTCATCGCGCGCGTGATCTGCTGCGTGTTCTTGACCGAGCCGATGCGGCCGCGGATGTCGCGAAGAGAAGCCATTCGGGAGAGTCGGAGAAGGGGAACGGCCAACGGGCATCGGCCATCGGGAACGCGGTGGGTCTAGCCCCCGATGCCCGATGCCCGACCCCCGATGCCCTTTACGCGGCGTAGCCGGCGGCGAGGTCGGTCGCCTCCTGCTCGATGGCCGCGGCCGTCGCGTCGGAGACGGTACCTGTGCTCACGATGTCCGCGAGGACGTCGGCGTGCTTGAGGCGGAGCGCCTCGCGGTACTCGGCCTCGAACGCGCGCATCTGCACCACCGGGACGGCGTCGAGGAGGCCCTTCGAGGCGACGTGGATCACCGCGACCTGCTCCTCGACCGGGACCGGCGCGTACTGCGGCTGCTTGAGGATCTCGACGAGGCGCGCGCCGCGGTTGAGCTGGCGCTGCGTCGTCACGTCGAGGTCCGAGCCGAACTTCGAGAACGCCTCCAGCTCGCGGTACTGCGCGAGGTCCAGCCGGAGCGAGCCCGAGACCTTCTTCATCGCCTTGATCTGCGCGTTGCCGCCGACGCGGGACACCGAGATGCCGGCGTTGATGGCCGGGCGCACGCCCGCGTTGAACAGGTTGGACTCGAGGAAGATCTGGCCGTCCGTGATCGAGATCACGTTGGTCGGGATGTACGCCGAGACGTCGCCGGCCTGCGTCTCGATGACCGGCAGCGCCGTCAGCGAGCCGCCGCCCTTGACGAGCGGCCGGAGGCTC
>JANPJI010000109.1:0-5581 GCA_031425425.1 Rubricoccaceae bacterium | reverse complement strand
CGCGCTGCGTGAGGTCGCCCGAGACGGCGACGAGGTCCATGCCGACCCCGTTCACCTCGTCGACGAGCGCCCCGACGACGGCCGGGTGCGCGATCTTGCCGAAGTGGACGTCCGAGAGGTGGGCGATCCGCATGGCCGGGTCCGGGGGCGTTCGGCCGCTAGAGCAGCATCCGCATCGGCTCCTCGAGGAGCGCCCGGACGTCGCCGAGGAAGGCCGCGCCCGTCGCGCCGTCCACGACGCGGTGGTCGCACGAGAGCGTGAGCGTCATCCGGAGGCCTGCTACGATGGCTCCGTCCTTCACGACTGGCACGTCGCGCGTCGCGCCGATGGCGAGGATGCACGCGTTCGGCGGGTTGATGATGGCCGTGAACTCGGCGATGCCGAACGGGCCGAGGTTGGACGTGGTGAACGTCGAGCCGGCGTACTCGGACGGGTCCAGCGTGCCCTGTCGGGCGCGCGTGGCGAGGTCGCGCGTCTCGGCCGCGATCTGCGCGAGGCCCTTGGTGTCGGCGTTGCGAACGACCGGTGTGAGCAGCCCCTCGGGCATCGCCACGGCGATAGCGACGTGCGCCTCGGCGTGCTGCCGGATCACGCCCTCGTCTTCGAGGTAACTCGCGTTGACCATCGGATGCCGGCGGAGCGCCGCGGCGCACGCCTTCGTCACGAAGTCGTTGACGGACACCTTGCCAAGGCCCTGCGCCTCGGCGTGCGCGTTGAGGTCTGCGCGAACCGCCGTTGCGCGCTCCATGTCCACCTCGACGGTGAGGTAGAAGTGCGGCGCGGTGAACTTGGACTGTGTTAGGCGCCGCGCGATCGTCTTACGCATCTGCGTGATCCGGACGTCCGTGCCGCCCACCGGCGCGGCTGGCACGGGGAACGGCGCGACAGTGGCCGGAACCTCTGCAGGCATCGCCGCAGGAACGGCTGCCGGCGGAGCGGCCGGAGCGGCCTCCGGCGCGCGGCCCATCGCGGCCTCGACGTCGCGCTTGACGACACGGCCCTCCGGACCCGTCCCGGCCACAGCCGAGAGGTTGACGCCGGCCTCTTCGGCCATGCGCCGCGCGAGCGGCGAGGCCTTGACCCGGCTCCCGTCGGCCGGCGGCGCGCTCGTCGCGGCGGCCTGCGACTCCGCGACGGCCGGTGCCGCGACCGGGGCGTCGGCTCCTCCGTACCCCGCGGGCACGCCCGGAACCGTGTCTGTCGCTGGCGCTGCGTCCGAGGCGGCAGTACTCGGGGCGCCGTCGCCCGAGGCACTTCCGTACTGGGCGAGTACGGCGTCCGCGCTCTCGCCCTTCGCGCCGAGGACCGCGATGAGCGCTCCGATCGGGACGGCCGCGCCCTCGCCGACGACGCGCTTCAGCAGCACGCCGTCGTCGTACACCTCGAGGTCCATCGTGGCCTTGTCGGTCTCGACCTGCGCGATGACGTCGCCGGCGGTGACGGCCTGGCCTTCGTCGGCGAGCCACGCGACGAGGACGCCCTCCTCCATCGTGTCGCTCATCTTCGGCATTTCAACGGCGATGGCCATAACGGGGAACGGGAATCGGGGAACGGGAATCGGAGAGACAGCGAACAGGAGGCGCACGTCGGGGACACCCACGGTGGCCGTTCCCCGTTCACCGATGGCCTACACGTACAGCGTCCGCTTGACGGCTGCGACGGTGTCGGCGACGGATGGCATCCACGCCTCGATGAGGTTTTTTGCGTACGGCGCCGGGACGTCCTTGGCGGTGACGCGCTCGACGGGTGCGTCGAGGTGGCCGAAGCAGGCGCGCTGGATCTGGAAGCCGACCTCGGCCGCGATGCCGCCGAAGGGCTGGCACTCGTCCACGATCACGAGCCGGTTCGTCTTCTTGACCGACGCGATCACGGTGTCGATGTCGTACGGGCGGATCGTGCGCGGGTCGATGACCGTCGCCTCGATGCCTTGCTTGGCGAGTTCCTCGGCCGCTTCCATCGCGACCCAGAACATCTTGGGGTGGCCGACAATCGTCACGTCGTCGCCCTCGCGGGCGATCCGGGCCTTGCCGATGGGCAGGACGTAGTCGTCGGCGTCCGACACCTCGCCCTTTAGCCCGAACATCAGCTCGGACTCCAGGAACAGCACCGGGTCGTCGTCGCGGATGGCGGCCTTGAGGAGGCCCTTCGCGTCGTCGGGGTTGGACGGCGCGACGATCTTGAGGCCCGGCACGTTCGAGTACAGCGCCTCGACCGAATTCGAGTGCGTCGCGCCGAGCTGGCCGGCGGCCCCGTTGCCGCCGCGGAACACGATGGGCACCTTGAGCTGGCCGCCCGACATCGAGCGGATCTTGGCCGCGTTCGAGACGATCTGGTCGAAGCAGACGAACGTGAAGTTCCACGTCATGAACTCGACGATCGGCCGCAGGCCCATCATCGCGGCCCCGATGCCGAGCCCGGCGAAGCCGTTCTCAGAGATCGGCGTGTCGATGATCCGCTTGGGACCGAACTGGGCGAGCATGCCCTGCGAGACCTTGTAGGCCCCGTCGTACTCGGCGACCTCCTCGCCCATCAGGAACACGTTCTCGTCGCGGACCATCTCCTCGGTCATCGCGTCGCGGAGCGCCTCGCGGTATTGCAACTCGGCCATTCTGGGGGACTGGGAAGTGGGATCTGGGATACGGGATGGGCGGAGGGGACGAGGCACGTCTTCGCATCCCCCTTCTCGCATCCCGCATCACACCGTGTAGGGAACGTCGTTGGTGGCGTAGACATCCTCGTACATCGAGCCGAGCGGCGGTTCGGGCGAGGCGTCGGCGAAGTCGACAGCGGCGTTGACCTCGGCTTTCACCGCGTCATCGAGCGCGTCAAGCGCCTCGATCGTGGCGAGGTCGTGCTCGACGAGGTACTGCTTGACGCGGACGATCGGGTCCTCGTCCTTTTTGGCCTCCAGCTCTTCCTTGGTGCGGTACTTCTGCGGGTCCGACATCGAGTGCCCGCGGTAGCGGTACGTCTGGACCTCGACGAAGAACGGCTTGCCGCCCTGGTCGCCCTCGGCCCGGGCCTCGTCGGCGATGGTCTTGAAGGCGTGGTACACCTCGAACAGGTCCATCCCGTCGATGACCACGCTCGTCATGCCGTAGGGGTAGCCCTGCTTCGAGAGGTCCGCGTCGCCGCGCGAGCGCTCGACCGACGTGCCCATCGCATATGCGTTGTTCTCGACCACGAGCAGGACGGGCACGTCGTAGAGGGCCGCGAGGTTGGCCGCTTCGTGGAACGCGCCCTGGTTTATGGCCCCGTCGCCAAAGAAGGCCATCGCGACGCCGCCGGTGCCCTTGTACTTGCACGCGAAGCCCATCCCGACGCCGACCGGGATCTGGCCGCCGACGATGCCGTGGCCGCCGTAGAAGTGGTGCGCGACGTCGAAGAAGTGCATCGAGCCGCCCTTGCCGCCGGACGAGCCGTCGGCGCGGCCGAAGAGCTCGGCCATGCCGGCGTCCGGGCTCATGCCGCGGGCGAGTGCGAGGCCGTGGTCGCGGTACGCCGTGATAATCGGGTCGTCGGGGCGAGTGCCCCAGACGGCACCCGTCGAAACGGCCTCCTGGCCGATGTAGAGGTGCAGGAAGCCCGCGATCTTCTGGCGGCCGTACATCTGCGCGGCCCGCTCCTCGAAGCGGCGCTGCAGGAGCATGTTGCGGTACATCGCGACGACGGTCTCACCGCTCAAGCCAAGCGACTCGTGCGTGTGGCCGCTGTCGCGGAACACGCGCACGTCCGGCATCTCGGGGCTCGGAGCTACGGGACGGGCCTCGCGTGCGGGCTCGGGCGCATTGCTCGGCGGAGTCGGCGTCGCGTCGGGGTCGGCTGCGACGGCGTCGCCGGTGGGCGCACCGTCCCCGGCGGGAATCCGGCGCGCGCGCTTCGAGACTGGCTTCTGGGCCGCTTTTAGGGCGGAGGTTCCGGACGACTTGGACGGCGTGGCCACGGCGAATCGGGGTCGGGAGGGCAGCCGATAAACTAGTGCCCGCGCGGGCGGCAAACACCGTCCCCGGTGCCACTGCGCGCTCGGAGACCCCGGAAAGGGTCTTTCCGCATCGACGCCCCGGGTTGGCCACCCGCCCTTCGGCGAGGTGTCACCCTGGCGTCCGACAGTGGCCCAGGGGGGCGTTGCGGGCGGTATCCTCCGGGCCAAGCCCCGCCGCCGTGCCCGCGTTCCTCCAGACTCCCGACCCCTCCGCCGGCCTCGGCGCCGTCGTCGTCGTGCCGACGTACAACGAGTCGGCCACGATCGCGGCGATCCTGCGCCGCGTGCTCGGGCTCCCCGGCGAGTTCGCGGCCCTCGTCGTCGACGACGGCTCGCCGGACGGGACGGCGGAGATCGTGGCCACCTTCCGCCGCGAGTTTCCGCGCCGCGTCGGGCTCGTGCAGCGGCCGGGCAAACTCGGGCTCGGTACGGCCTACCTCGCCGGCTTCCGCGTCGCGCTCGACGCCGGCTTCCGCTACGTATGCGAGATGGACGCCGACTTCTCGCACAACCCCGACGACCTCATCCACCTCGTCGACGCCTGCCGGCCAGCGGCCGAGGGCGGGTCGGCGGCCGATGTCGCCATCGGGAGTCGGTACGTGGACGGGCTCCGTGTGCTGAACTGGCCGCTCTCGAGGCTCGTCCTGTCGTACAGCGCAGGCATGTACACGCGGGCCATCACGCGGCTGCCCGTGCAGGACGTGACGGCGGGCTTCAAGTGCTTCCGCCGCGAGGTTCTGGAGGCCATCGAGTTCCAGCGCGTCCGCTCGAACGGCTACTCGTTCCAGATCGAGATGAACTACCGGGCGTGGAAGCAGGGCTTCCGGCTGGCCGAGGTGCCCATCGTGTTCACGGAGCGGACCGAGGGGCTGAGCAAGATGAGCAAGGGGATCGTCCGCGAGGCGGCGCTCAAGGTCTGGCAGTTCCGCCTGCTCCACCTCACCGGCCGGCTGTAGTGGATGTGGGATTGAAATGCCGCACGGGAACGGTACCCGTAGAGGCATACCGTGGTGTGACCTGCCCAACCGGCATCCTCGCACCGGCGTCCGCACAATGCAACGGAGTGGAACATTCCGAGCCGTCGCCGCCCTTTGAAGGTGTCATCCTGAACTTGATTCAGGATCTGTTGCTTTTCTGGGCGATGGAGCGAAAAGGCGGATCCTGAATCAAGTTCAGGATGACAATAATTTTGTGTTTCCGTGGTGCTCCGGCGCCTGCGCTCTCGCGTCCGCGGCACGGCGCTAGATTCCGCGCCCATCCAATCCCGCCCCGATGCCCGCCCCGATCTCGATGACCCCGGACGGCCTCTCCGTCCCCGACCAGCCCATCATCCCGTTCATCGAAGGCGACGGGATCGGCCCCGACATCTGGGCCGCGGCCGTCCGCGTGCTGGACGCCGCCGTCGAGACGGCCTACGGCGGCACGCGGCGGATCGAGTGGCTCGAGGTCCTCGCCGGGCAGAAGGCGTTCGACCAGACCGGGTCCTGGCTCCCCGACGAGACGCTGGACGTCATCCGGGAGCACCTCGTCGCCATCAAGGGGCCGCTCACGACGCCCGTCGGCGGCGGCATTCGGAGCCTCAACGTGGCGCTCCGGCA
>JANPJI010000108.1:0-2458 GCA_031425425.1 Rubricoccaceae bacterium | reverse complement strand
CGGATGTGGACGCCGTCGCGCATGCCGTTGGCCTCCAGCGTCCGCCGGATCTCGTCGCGGATCGCCGCGTCGGTCGGGATCTCGGCGAACGCGAGGGCGCGGGCCGAGTCGCGGAGGCGCCCGAGGTGCTCCGCGAGGCGGAAGATGGTCCCGTCGTAGAGCCGCAGGCCTTCCCAGACGCCGTCGCCGCCCTGCACGAGCGAGTCGAAGGGCGAGACGCCGGCCGCGTCGCGGTGCACGAGCTGCCCGCCGACGTTGACGATCAGGTCCCGGTTGCGGTCGTCGAACTGCTGGAACATCAGGCGAGGCGCCGAGGCGCGAGACGGTGGGCGGAGAGGCGGTCGTAGAAGGGCTGGCAGACGTCGAGGACGCCGCGGAGCGCCTCCGGGACGTCGTCGCCGTCGTCGCGGGGCGGCCCGAAGCCGGTCGACGCCCACGTCGCGGCGTACCAGTGGGGAGCCCAGACGCCGTCCTCGGGGCGCGCGCCGGGCTCCCACGCGAGCATCGCCGGGTCGAACGGCACGCCGAGGGCCGCGCAAAGCGCGCGCAGCGTCGCCTCGGGGGCGCGGAGAAGGTCCGCTGCGACGACGACCGGCGGGGCGTGCCCGAGGCGGTCGGCCGTCCGCTCGAACAGGTCGAGCTGCTGCGGGAGGCCCGTGTCGGCCGGCGTCACGGCCGGCGTCACGCGCGCGAGCGAGGCGAGCATCCCGGCCGGCGCGCGGAGCAGGAACGCGTGCCGCAGCCCGCCCAGCCACTCCCGCCTGATGTCGGGCAGCAGGTGGTGGGCCATGTGCTTCTGGTAGAACACGGCCCGGCCGCCGGGAACCGGCCCCGTGAGGGCACGGGCGACCACGCGCCAGTCGGTCGGCTGCGAGGCGAGCACGGCGTCGCGGGCGGGGTGCGCCAGGCCCGTCGCGGCGAGGTAGGCCGCGTACAGCGGCTCGTCCACGACGGCCGTGTCGGCGCGGCTGCCCCAGGCGCGCATGAGGGCGGTCGAGAGGTTCCGCGGGCCAGACCACATCGCGACGCGGGCGGGCACCTCGGGCGTCTCGGGCGGGCGTGGGTCGGCGCGAGGCGCCTCGGCGGGGCGAGCGGGCGGCATGGGCTGAACCTACGCCGCGGCGCGACGTGCAGAGCCGATGTGCACCGCCTCGATTTGGCGACGGCTTCGCGGTGCCCCGGCGCGCCGCGGCGGTTGATTCGGCCTTCCCACTTCCGACTTCCCCCATGGAGCGCACGCTCGCCATCATCAAGCCCGACGCCGTCGCGGCCGGCCACGCCGGCCGGATCCTGGACCGCATCCTCGCCGAGGGCTTCGCCGTCCGCGCGATGCGGCTCACGCAGCTCACCCTCACCGAGGCGCAGGGCTTCTACGCGGTCCACGCCGCGCGGCCGTTCTTCGGCGAGCTCACCGAGTTCATGTCGTCCGGCCCGTGCGTGCCGCTCGTGCTGGAGCGCGAGGACGCCGTCGGCCACTGGCGGACCGTCATCGGCGCGACCAACCCCGCCGACGCCGCCGACGGCACGATCCGCAAGGAGTTCGCGACGTCGATGGGCGAGAACGCCGTCCACGGGTCGGACTCGCCCGAGAACGGCGTCAAGGAGGGCCGCTACTTCTTCTCCGAGGCGGAGATCGTCTCCAACGGCGCCGCCGTCATCGACGCCTGAGCCGAGACGCTGACCCGTTGCGCGACAACGGCTTAGAGCATCAGACGCCCTTTCCCTGCCCCTCTTTTGGGCGCGTCGGGAGAGGGCGTCGTCATGTCTGACCAACACACGGCCAACAAAGTGTGCGTCGACGTGTCCGCAGACACTATCGGCCCGCCTAGTTCGAGCACGTCGGCTAACTTCGGCGGGCACAGCCGGAGGCTCTTCCATGCGCCTCATCGTCGCCGGCTCCCGAATCATCACCGACGCCGCCGTGGTCAGAGGACCTCAGATGGGACGACTGGTGACACCAACCCAGTTGTCCACTGGTCCACTCCCAACACGGACCGTCCGTTTATGCAGCCGTGAGTAGCATGATGGCAGCTCGCTATCCCTCCTCACCCCGATGGCACAGCAAGACAAACGCCTCCCCTGGGGCCGGATCGCGGGGGCCTGCGGACGCTGGCATCCAGCCTCGGCATCGCACAAGCGCATGGCGAATGTCTACCTGAGCAAAAACTCGCCTTCGTACAAGCGTTACAAAGCCAAGGGGCAATCGTCGCCATGGTCGGCGACGGCATCAACGACGCAGCGGTATTGCGTGCCGCCGATGTATCGTTTGCGATGGGAAGCGGTGCCGCCCTAGCGCAAGCGCAAGCGGATGCAGTGTTATTGTCTGGACGTTTATCAGCGGTGTCAGATGCCGCACAAGCAGCGGATCAAACGATGGCTGTGATCCGACAAAATCTGGCTTGGGCAACGGCCTATAATCTGGTGGCGATACCCGCTGCGGCTTTCGGTCTGCTCAATC
>JANPJI010000107.1:0-2085 GCA_031425425.1 Rubricoccaceae bacterium | reverse complement strand
TCGAGCTCGTCCTGCGCCCCGATGGGGCCGTCGCGGGCGAAGGCACCGCCGCCACGGCGGGTCTCCGCATCCACGCGCCGCGTCCGAACCCGGCCCGCGGCACGGCCGAGGTGACCGTCGACCTCGGCGAGGCGCAGCACGTCCGTGCCGCGCTCTACGACGCGCTCGGCCGCCGCGTGCTCACCGTCGCCGACGCCGCGGCCTCGGCCGGGTCGCTCGCGCTGCGCTTCGACGTCGGCCGTCTCGCCCCCGGCGTGTACGTTCTCCGCGTCGAGGGTGCCGCCTCGACGGCGACTCAGACCGTCACGGTCGTCCGCTAGTCCACCCCACGGGCGGGGCGCGCCGGGCGCGCCCTGCTCCGTTTTCTCGTCCTCCAACCAGGCGTTCAGCCCGCCCGTATGTCCTTTCCGACTCCCCGCGCCGTCCTCGCGGCGGCGCTCCTCGGCCTGCCGCTCGCCGCGGCGGCCCAGCCCGGCCCGCCGCCGACCGTCCCGCCCGTCGGCTCCGTCGCCATCAACGGGACGCTCACCGACGCGCCCTACACGCTCCTCGGCACCAACGCTGGCGGACCCGCACCGGGCTTCTCGGGCGGCAACCAGCTCACGTCGCTCCGCGCCTACGTCGACACGGCGACCAACACGCTCTTCCTCGGCATCGGCGGCAACATCGACAACAACAACCGCCTCATCGTGTTCGTCGACAGCCGCGCGGGCGGCTACGGCAACGGCGACTTCGGCGCGGCCGGCCCCGGCGGCGTCTCCAACTTCAACACGGCCCACACCTACGACGCCGGCTTCACGGCCGACTTCGCCATCGCGATCGGGACCGACGGCACGCGGTCGGACTACTACGTCAACATCGTCGAACTCGGCGGGACGCGCGCCGTCGGCGCGAGCACGGACCGCTACCTCGGCTCCGCGAACGCCTCCAACGCGCCCGGCTCGGACGTCGCGGCGGCCGTCACGTCGACGACGACCAACACGACGAGTGGCTTCGAGCTTCAGATTCCGCTCGGCGCCGTCGCCTCGAACGCGACGCTCATCGCCCGCGACCGCCAGTCGATCCAGTTCTTCGCGCTCGTCACCGGCGACTCGGGCTTCCTCTCGAACAGCTTCCTCTCGCCAGCCCCGGCCGCCCAGACGGCCAACTACGGCTTCGCCGTGCTGAACTTCGAGACGCTCCAGCAGGACCCGCTCTCGTACGTCTTCCAGCCCATCGCGGGCCGGAAGGGCTGGCGCCAGCTCGCGTGGCCCGTCGGGGGTGGCACGGTCGGCAACTACGCGATCCAGAACTTCGTCCAGGGTCCCGGTACCAACTTCCCGGCCGGTGCCTCGAACGTGATCCTCCAGTACAACTCGTTCTCGGCCACGTACCAGTACGCCACGAACCTGTCCAACCCGCTGGAGTCCGGCCGCGGCCAGTTCTGGTACCACTACGACGCCGCGGACTTCCCCGGCGGGACGCCCCCGCCGGGCTCCAACTTCCAGGCGCGGCCGTACACGCTCCGCGCGGGCGGGATCGAGCCCCAGGCCAACGTCGTCGTCTTCGCGGGCGAGGTCGCGTCGGCGGGCTTCATGATGGCCGGCAACCCGTTCTCGCTGGACTTCGACACGCAGGGCATCACGCAGACCTCCGGCTCCTCGACCATCGTCGGCCCACTCGTGTACGTGTGGGACCCGGACGCCAGCACAGCGGGGGCCTACGTCGTGATCGACCGCAACGCGGCCGTGCAGGCGGACCGCACGGTCGCGCCGATGCAGGGCATGTGGCTCGAGAGCCGTGTGTCCGCGCCGGGGTTCGCCGGGGTCAACTTTGCGCCGCAGTTCGCCCAGGAGCTGTACGGGACCCAGCCCGCCGAGCAGTCGCGGTTTGTGTGGAACAGGATGGAGGCGCTCCCCCTCGAAGGGTTTGTGGCTGCCATCAGCCCCTTCAACTTTACAGCGATCGGGGGCAACCTTGCGAGTGCGCCAGCGCTGATGGGCAACACGGTGGTGTGGAAGCCCGCGAGCAACGCCGGGCTGTCGTCGTGGGTGGTGTTTGAGATCCTGAGGGAGGCGGGGGTGCCGGACGGGGTCATCAACTTTG
>JANPJI010000106.1:0-2297 GCA_031425425.1 Rubricoccaceae bacterium | reverse complement strand
CGCGACGCGGTCGCCGCCCTGCGGGTACGCGCGCGCCGCGATCCAGCGGTCGATCGGCGCGGCGTAGTCCTCGTACCAGACCGGCGCACCGCTGTCGGCGACCTCCCCGACGCGGTCCACCCACAGGTCCTCGACGCCGGGGATCGCCTCGCGGACGGTCCGCCCGGTCACGGCCTCCGGCGCGAAGCCGGTCAGCGTCTCGAACGCCGGGTTGACCTCCAGGAAGCAGTAGTCCACGGCATGCCCAGCAGCGTCGCGGACGACCTCGCACAGGAAGAAGCCCTCGTCGATCGACTCGAACAGCGTCCGGTAGCGCGCCTCGCTCTCGACGAGGCTCCCCATGTCGGGCCGTGCCCCGTGCGGAGGCTCTGCGGCACCGCCGGGCAGGGGCCCGTCGGGTGGGACCGCACCGAGGAGGCGGGCGGGCGGCGTCTCGAGCGCGGAGTCGTCTGGAGGTCCCACGGTCGGCTTTCTGACATGTGCAGGGCAGATTACGAGGAATTCCCCTGAGGTCCAACCCAGCAAAATCCCCAGACACGTGCCTCTGCCGGGAAGTTTCAGGTGCCCTCTGCCCCGGCGCGCGGCGCGACGGCCACGAGCGGCCGGCCGGTCATGGCTGCGGGCTGCGGGAGGCCCATCAGGGCCAGGATCGTCGGGGCGACGTCGCCGAGGACACCGTGGCGGACCGGCCCGGCGACGCCGGGGGCGATGACGAGGTGTGGCACGAGCGCCGTCGAGTGGGCCGTGTTGGGCGAGCCGTCGGCGTTGCGCATCTGGTCCGCGTTGCCGTGGTCGGCGAGGATCTCGACCGAGTAGCCCATCTCCAGAGCCGCCTCGACGACGACGCGCGCCCCAGCGTCTGCGGCCTCGACGGCCTTCACGGCCGCCTCGAAGACGCCCGTGTGGCCGACCATGTCCGGGTTGGCGAAGTTGAGCACGACGAGGCCCGGCCGCGACTCGCGGATGGCCTCGGCGGTGCGGGCGGCGAGTTCCGGGGCGCTCATCTCGGGCTGGAGGTCGTACGTCGCCACCTTCGGCGAGGGCACGAGCAGGCGGGCCTCGCCGGGGAAGGGCGCCTCGCGGCCGCCGTTGAAGAAGAACGTGACGTGGGGGTACTTCTCGGTCTCAGCCGCCCGCAGCTGTGTGAGCCCCGCGTGGGCGACGACCTCGCCGAGCGTGTCCGTCAGGTCCTCCTTGTCGAACGCGACGGGGACCGCGAACGCGTGTCCGTACGACGTCATCGTGACGAGGTGGAGCGCCGGCCGGACCGTGCGGACGAACCCCTCGAACGCGTCGTCGGTGAGGGCCTGCGTGAGTTGCCGGCCGCGGTCCGAGCGGAAGTTGAAGAACACGACCGCGTCGCCGTCGGCGAGGTGCGTGCCCGCGCCGCCGCCGAGTGCGCCGGGCTCGACGAACTCGTCCGTGACGCCGGCTTCGTAGGACGCGTCGAGGACGTCGGCCGCGCTCGTGTAGGCGGTCCCGGTACTCTCGGTGAGCAGGCGGAAGGCTTTCTCGGTCCGCTCCCAGCGGCGATCGCGGTCCATGGCCCAGTACCGCCCGACGACCGATGCTACACGCCCGTACGGCTGGCGGCCGTCGCCGAGGCGCGTCATTACGGCTTCGAGGGTGCGGACGTAGCCCGCGCCGCCGTGGGGGTCCGTGTCGCGCCCGTCGGTGAACGCGTGGACGGCGACGCGGGATGGCGGCACGCCTTCGCGCTTCGCCAGTTCGAGCAGCGCCTCGACGTGCGCGACGTGCGCGTGGACGCCGCCGTCCGAGAGGAGCCCCATCAGGTGCAGCGTTGTGCCAGCCTCACGGGCGTGGTGCGCCGCCTCGACGAGGACCGGGTTCGCGAAGAACGTTCCGTCCTCGATGGACCGGTCGATCCGCGTGATGTCCTGGTACACGACCCGCCCCGCGCCGAGGTTGGTGTGGCCGACCTCGGAGTTGCCCATCTGGCCCGTCGGCAGACCGACGGCCCGGCCGGACGCCTCCAGCGTACCGTGCGGGTAGCGAGCGAAGAGGCTGTCCAGGAACGGCTTACGGGCGGCGTCGACCGCCGAGACGGACGGGTCCTCGGCGATGCCGTAGCCGTCGAGGATGAGCAGGAGGTGGGGCACGGGAATGGGGCGCGAGAGGACAGAAGATCGCCCGCAGCCGGCGCGCCGCCCCGACCTACGCCTCCTCTTCGAGCGTCATCAGGTAGTCCTCGACGCTGCCGACGCTCACGCGCGTTTCGCCCTTGACCTTGCGGGCCTTGATGCTGCCCTGGCGGATCAGCTTCTGGACCTGGTTGC
>JANPJI010000105.1:0-3047 GCA_031425425.1 Rubricoccaceae bacterium | reverse complement strand
GCTGTGTCGCCGCGAACGGCTCGACGGCGCTCGTCGGGCGGGCCCGGTCCAGCGTGTTCGTCCACGGCGGCGTGGCGATGGGGTCGTTGAAGTCGAAGACGATCTCCGCCCGGGTCACGAGCGGGACGCCGTCGGCGAGGTCGGCGCGGGGGCGGACCGTGAACGTGACGCTCCCCTCGCCCTCGGGCGGGGCCGCGTTGGGCGGCAGGAACCCGAGAAACGGGTCCTGCGGGATCTCGCGCGAGACGGGGTCCAGCGTCGTGAAGCGCCACACGACGCGGCCGGTCGCGGCGTCGAGCGCGGCGGTCGTCTGGAGCACGAGGCCGTTCGGGAGGACGCTTTCGTCGGCGTAGGCCGAGAGGCCCGGTGGGAGCGTCTGCGTGCTGTCGCCGTAGGCGAACGAGCCGAGCCGGAACGTCGAGAGGTCGAAGACGGCGGCGTCGAGGGTGTCCACGACGACGACCTCGGCGGCGGGGGCCGTAGCCGTGGCCACGTTCTCGAACCGGATCGTGTACGCGAACGGGTCGGCGTCGGTCCGGAACCGGAGCGGCCCGAACCCGTCGGGGCCGAGCTTGTCGTTGGGGTCCGTCGACGAGACCTCGTCGGAGGTCGCGTCGTCGCCGGGCGTCCGGTTGAAGAGGGCCGCGCAGGAGTTGAGCGTGACCGCGCCCGAGAGGATCTTCGTGGCGACGGAGAGGATCTTGAAGGCCGGGATGGTCTGCCCGGCGCACTCCCCGATCACGCCCGCGAGCCCGGCGACGATCTGGATGCCGTTCCCGAGGGCCGCGTAGTTGTCCCCGCGGACGGCGGCCGACCCGGCCCCATACAGGTTCGCCGCCGCGCCGCCGAGCCAGGAAGCGGCCTCTCCGGCGCAGGCGACGGGGTTGGGGAAGGGGAGGAGATCGAGGACGAGCCCGCCGATGTTGAGGAGGCAGTCCTCCAGAGCGTTCGCGTCGATCTGCGCGAGGGTCTCGCCGAAGGCCGGCGGGCGCGGCGCGCCCGGCACGAGCGACGTGAGCATCGGCTGGGTCGCCCACGCCGAGAACCGGTACGTCCGCGCGTCGAACGCGAACGTCACCGACTCGTCGGCCGGGACGACCGGGACGAAGAGCGGCATCGTCGTCCGGCCGAGGGTGTCGATCTGGGCCGGGATGTCGGTCCAGCCGGGGAACCCGGCGGGCGGCTCCGGCGCGTCGAGGACGTCTTCCACGGGCCGGAGGACCCGGTCGGGGGCGTTGTCGACGGCGACCCACAGCGGGAGCGCGACGGCGTCGACGTTGCCGCGGTTCGTGACCGTGACCGTGTAGCGCGAGACCGATCCGGCCCGGAACCTCGCCGGCCCGGTGACGGAGACGGACAACTCGGGCGCGACCGGTGCCGCGAGGGTGAACGCGCCCGGGAGCGTCTGCTGGGTGCCGTCCCCGTTTGTCACCACGACGTCGTACACGCCCAGCGCGGCGCCATCGAGGTCGACGACAGCCGTGAGGACCGTGCGCTCCCCGTTGATCCCCTCCTGCGTCCCGGCGAGCGTGCCCGGCCCCTGGAGTGCGAGGTGCGCGCCCGGCGCGAACCCCTGGCCGACCGCCCGGAGGACGACCGACCCGCCGGCTCCGCCGTTCGCGGGCAGGCTCGTCACGACGAAGAAGTCGTCTGCGCTCCGCCCGTCGGCGATGGTGACCGTACCCGACAGCGACCCGCCGAGGGAGTAGCCGCTCCCGGGAACGACCGGCGCGAGCGTCAGGACGGCCGTCTCGGGCGGCTCGGCAGCGGTGTCCTGGAGCGGGATCACGGCGATGTCCACGCTCCGCCGGCCGGCCGGAAGAATCACCCGACCGCGCGCCGAGTCGGTCGTGTAGTCGGTGTAGAGGGCCGCAGAGCCGCCGACGGCGTAGGTCACCGAGCGCGGGCCGTCCGAGAGCCGGTTGGCCGTCACGGTGATCCGGCCCGGCTCGCGGCCGTCTTCCGAGGCGGTCGCGTCGGCGACGGCGAGGGCGACCGAGAGGGGGACGGGGAGGACGGGGAGGCCCACGCGCCCCGCCCCGCCGCCCGTCACGACGAGGTCGTAGGCCCCGTAGGCGTCCAGTGCGGAGAGGTCGGCCGCGACGGTCAGCCGCGTGTCGGTTTGGCTCGTCACCGTCGCCGGGACCGCGCCGTGGCCCACGGGGTCGGCGCAGGCGACGCACACGATCTGGACGGCCGTGCCCGACGTGAAGCCGGCCCCGCCGACGTTGAGCGTCCGCACGGCTCCGCCCTGGACGGGGTTCGGCCCGACGACGAGGATCGGCTGGCCTGTCCCCGGCCCGACCGTGAGCCGGAGGTCGCCGCCGGCGTAGGCCGGCGTGAGCGTCACGTCGCCGAGCCCGAACCCGGCCACGCCCGCGAGCGTGCCGGCGAAGGGGACGCGCGTGTGGATCAGCGTGAAGGCGTCGCCCTGAACGGGCGTGGTCGGCTCGCCCGGCGTGACGAGGAGCGAGGCCCCGAGCGTGACCGTGCTCAGGCCGAAGTCGAGCCGGTCGCTCCGCCCGCCGGGCCCGACCTGCATCTCCAGCGTCCCGGCCGAGAGCGTCAGGTCGTTCTCGACGTGCAGCGTGTCGAGCCCTGGGCCCGTCGCGAACGACGCCCCGGGCGTCGTCTGGCGGAAGAGCGACGTGAGCCGCCGGCCCGGAGCCGCCTCGAAGCGGCCCTCGTTGGTGATCGTCCCGGCCTGCCCGGCGATGTCCCCAGCGTGCCACCGCGTCGTGCCGGCATTCACCATCGACGCCCCGTGGATCCGCTTTTCGGCCGGCCCGTCGATGTCGAGGAAGCCGCCGCCGGGGATCCGCATCACCGTTCCGAACTGCCCCCCGAACGTGAGCGAGCCGGCGGACCAGCGGAGGCACCCGTCGCACGCCGCGAGCGTGAAGTCGCCGGAGTAGCTCCCCCCGGCGAGCTCCATGTGGCCCGTGATCGTCGTCGCGCCGTCCCACGGGTCGCCGCCCTGGGTCCGGACGCGGAGGAGGCCCGCGCCTTCCACGCGCGAGCCGCCGAGGAACGTCGTCGACATCGTC
>JANPJI010000104.1:0-2227 GCA_031425425.1 Rubricoccaceae bacterium | reverse complement strand
TGTTCGGACCAAGCGCGATGCCGAGGCGGTCCGCCGGAAACTCGAGCGGGACTACGCGCTCGGCCGGTTCTGCCCGTGGACCGACGACCCGCTCTCCTACGACCGGACTCCCTCGAAGCCCGAGACCCTCCGGGGCGCCTGCTGCGCCTTTCTGGAGGCGAAGGCTCACAAGGCTCCCCGGACCCGGTCCGACTACGGGAAGGTCGTCGGACGGTTCGCCGCCTTCGCGGGTCCGCACACGCCCATCGGCCACGTGACCGCCGCCGATGTCGAGCGGTGGCTCGACTCGACAGCCGCCCGCGACGTCACGCGCCAGACGTACAACAGGACACTCAAGGTGTTCTTCAGGTGGGCCAGGACCGAGGGGCTCGCGGACGGCGTCGCGACCGACGGCGTACGGCTCCGGCGCGTCCCGACCAAGTTCCCCCGGTTCCTGGCCGAGGACGAGGTCGACCGGATCGTCGAGACCATCCACTCCGAGGCGAGGTCGGCCCACTGGCTCGCCGACCTCGTCGTGTTCGCGGTCCACACGGGGCTTCGGCGCGCCGAGCTCGTGGCCCTGCGCTGGGAGGCCGTCGACGTCGCCCGCGGGTCCCTCACGGTCGCCAACACGGAGACGTTCACGACGAAGAGCGGGGCCGAGCGGCGGGTCCCCCTCTCGGCCACGGCCCGGGCCGTCCTCGCCCGGCGGCACGCGGAGACGGGGGCGTCCGGACACGTGTTCACCTGCCGCACCGGGCCGATCAGCCCGGACTACCTCTCCCAAGCGTTCAAGCGGTACGCGCGCTTGGCGGGCGTCGGGGACTGCCACCTCCACCACCTCCGCCACACGGCTTGCTCGTGGCTCGCCATGCGGGGCGTCCCCGTCGAGGTGATCCGACGGTTCGCCGGGCACTCGACGATCACCGTGACCGAGCGGTACATGCACGTCGGCGAGACGTTCTACGCCGATCAGGTCGTCCGGGCGATGGACAACACGGGGCCGGGTCGTCCCGGCCGTCCGTAGGCCGGGCCCAGTGCCCTTGTCCGGACCTGGGCGGCCTTCAGGGCCCCGGTGGGTTGCAACCCACCCGGACGGTGTTTCGTCCGCGGCTGCCCGCCCGGGTCCTCCCACGGGAGGCTCGGGGGCCCGTACCGACGGGTGGCCGAGGCCGTGAGGGGCCCCGGCCACACGCCCGCTAGGGGACCTCGAAGACCGTGGCGAGCCCCGGGATCAGGGCCTGCCGCGTCGCCCAGAGCGACCCGCCTCTTCCGAACGTGATCGCCGTGAGGATCGGGATCCCCGGGGCGACCACGGCGCACGTCAGCGTGCCGAGGTTGCACGAGTTGATCGACCCGCCGACCCCCGCGCCGAGCTCGACCGCGAACCAGCTCCGCTCGTCGAGCTCGGCGACGTGGAGATGCCCGGCCGCGTCGAACGCGAGGTCGATGATGGAGGTGAACCCCCCGTCGAACACCTTCACGCAGTCGGGGCTCGACCCGCACTGGGCGTTCGAGGCGTTCGGGGAGACGCGCCAGACGTTCGACTCCCCCGTCGGGGCCGGGAAGCCCTTGAGCTCGCCGACGTAGTAGTGCCCGTCGGGGCCCACGGCGATGCTCGTCGGCACGGCCTGGGCCGGGATCATCGGGGGGAGCCCGCAGGGCGGGGCCCCGGACCCGGGGCACCCGAGGAGGCTCTTGACGTTCGCCGTCGAGACGAGCTCGTTGGGGAAGACGGCGAGGACCTCAACACGGCCCTGATTGCTCACGCGGAGGAGCGCGTTGGCCGCGGCGTCGGCGACGAGGACGGCGTTCCCCCCGAGCGATGCGACGTCGAACGGGTTGGAGTCGACCCCCTGGCCGTCGGGGTTGTTCGCCTCCTCGAAGGCGAACAGGTTGGCGACCACGTGCTGGCTCCCCCGGGAGGCCCGGTAGAGCGCCTGGCCGGAGAACTCGTCGGTGATGGGCTCGCCGCCCGGGCCGGACCCGGCCCCGACCACGGCCCACATCGAGCCGCGGCCGATCATGGCGACGTCGGTGACCCCGGGGAGCGGGACCTCGAGGCGGCCGCGGAGGTCGGTGATCCCGGCCCCGGCGTCGGCGACGAGGATGTCGCCGTTGGGGGCCGTCGCGAGCCCGAACAGCGGGCTGGAGAACGCGCCCGGTGGCCCCCCATGCCGCGATCCGCGGGCGGCGCTGAGGACCGCGTGGGCGGACGCCTCGGTCCCGGTGGGCTCGGCCGCAACGA
>JANPJI010000103.1:0-3640 GCA_031425425.1 Rubricoccaceae bacterium | reverse complement strand
GTAAGGGGTGCCGCGTAGCGGAGTTGCGGCGCGTTCGGCGGAACGGGTACCGGCGGCCCGTCGTCGGGGACCCGGTATCTTGCCGGACCGCCCGCTCCGACTTCCTCATGCGTCTCGCACTCTTCGGCCCGCCCGGCGCCGGCAAGGGCACCCAGGCCAAGCGCCTCGCCGAGCGCCACGGGCTCGCCCACCTCTCAACCGGCGACCTCTTCCGGGCCGCCATCGCCAACGAGACGCCCCTCGGCAAGCAGGTCAGCGGCCTGCTCCGCGACGGCCACCTCGTCCCGGACGGCGTCACGAACGCGCTCGTCGCCGAGAACCTCGCCGCGCTCGGCCACGACGGGTTCATCCTCGACGGCTTCCCGCGCACCGTTCCGCAGGCGGAATGGCTCCTGGTACACCTCGCCGAGCACGGCGCGCCGCTCGACGCCGTCGTGTCGCTCGTCGTCCCCGACGACCGGATCGTCGAGCGCCTCGCGCGGCGGCGGACGGACAGTGAGACAGGCGAGATCTACCACCTCGACTTCAACCCGCCGCCCGTCGCCGTCCCCGCCGAGCGCCTCGTCCACCGGACCGACGACCACGAGACGGCGATCCGTGAGAGGCTCGCCGTGTACCACGCCGACACGGCCCCGGTCGAGGCCACACTCGCCGCGCGCGCGCCCGTCCTCGAGATCGACGGGACTGCGGCGCTCGACGCCGTCCAGGACGCCATCGCCGACGCGCTCGCGGGCGTCGCACGGGCGGCATGAGCGAGATCGTGACCGACAGCCTCCCGGCCCGCCTCCTGGCAGACGTCGAGCACGGCCTCGCCGGACTCGGTCTGCCCGCCGAGCCCTCGTCGCTCTACGACCCGGTCCGCTACGCGCTCTCGTCTGGCGGCAAGCGCATCCGGCCCGTCGCGCTGCTTCTCGCAGCCGAGGCGTTCGGCGGCCCCGACGCGCGACGTCGCGCGCTCCCGGCGGCCCTCGCCGTCGAGGTGTTCCACAACTTCACGCTCGTCCACGACGACATCATGGACCGGGCGGACACGCGCCGCGGCCGGCCGTGCGTCCACGTGCGGTGGGGCGAGGCGGAGGCCATCCTCGCCGGCGACCTCATGCACGGCCTCAGCGTCCGCCTCCTCGGCGAGGCCGAGACGGCCCGCGGGGCCGAGGCGCGCGCGCTCTTCGACCGGATGGTGGTCCGCCTGTGCGAGGGGCAGGCGCTCGACCTCGCCTTCGAGGCGCAGGCGCACGTCTCCGTGGACGACTACCTGGACATGATCGACCGCAAGACGGGCGCGCTCCTCGACCTCTCGCTCGAACTCGGCGCACTCGTCGGCGGGGCCGGTGACGACGCGCTCGCGGCGATGCGCCGGGCAGGGCATGCGCTCGGCCGCGCCTTTCAGATCCAGGACGACCTGCTGGACCTCACGGCGGACCACGCCGACTGGGGCAAGGCCATCGGCGGCGACCTCGTCGCCGGCAAGCGGACCTTCCTGCTCCTCCGCGCGCTCGAACGGACGGAAGGCGACGCCGCCGGGCATGGCTGGTGGGTACGCGCTCTCGCCGGGCTTCCCGCCGCCGATGTCCCCGAAGCGCGCGACCGGATGGAGCGCCTCGGCGTCCTCGACGAGGCGGCCCGCGCGGTCGAGACGTGCGTCCGAGACGGCCTCGATGCCCTCGGCGCGCTCCCGCCCGGGGCGGCTGCCGACGCCCTTCGAGGCCTTGCGCTCAGCCTCGTCGGTCGCGCCGCGTAAGGGAAGGGGGAAAGGACGGGAAGAGGGGGAAGACGGGACGTGCGCCTCGTCGTCCGCGCCTTCATCCGAGTCGGAATGCCGGCGACCACCGCCGCCCTTAAAACTTGTCATCCTGAGCGTAGCGAAGGATCTCGACGCCGCGCTGATATCCTTCGCTACACCCAGGATGACAAGGATGTTGTGCTGGTGTGGTGTCTCAGCGTCTGCGCCCCGGCGTCTGCACCTCGCTTGCGGCCCGGTTGTCCGCAGGCATCGGCTCCCCGCTCCCTGCAGCCGCGCGCGGCTCTCCGGCGGTCCGCTATCTTCCCGGCGTGCCTGCCCACTCCTGCATGATCACCCGCGAGGTCACCGTCCGAAACCGCGCCGGCGTCCACACGCGTCCCGCCTCAATGATCGTCCGCGAGGCGTCGCGGTTCACGGCCGAGTTCTTCATCCGCAAGGACGGCTACGAGATCAACGGCAAGAGCATCATCGGCGTGATGACGCTCGCGGCCGAGCAGGGCTCGACCCTGGACCTGCTGTTCGATGGTCCCGACGAGGCGCAGGCGGCGGACGCCCTCGCGGCGCTCTTCGACGGAGGGTTCAACGAGGTCCTCTGAGCGTTGCCCGGACCGCACGTTGCCCGCGCCGTCCACGCTCTCGGCCGCTTCGTGACGGCCGCGAGCCTGCCGTGTACGGCGCCCCCCCCTTTCTGCCACGGCCCATGACCGCCCCCGATCCCCTGCTCGCCCCCGTCCCCGGCACCGCCGAGGTCCGCGTCGCCGGGATCGGCGTCGCACCGGGTGTGGCCATCGGGCCGGCGTTCGTCTACGCCGGCGGCGGCTACAACGCCGAGCCCGAGCCCATCGAGCCCGACGCCGTCGACGCGGAGCTGGAGCGGTTCGAGGCGGCCGTCGCGCGGAGCGAGCGCGAGTTGTCGAAGGTCACGACCGTCGCGAGGGAGAAGCTTGGCGACACGTCGGCTGGCATCTTTGACGCACAAGCGCTCATCCTCCGCGACCCGACGTTCTACGACGCCGTCGTGGACCACATCCGGGCCGAGTGCACGCGCGCCGGGTGGGCCGTCCAGACCGTCCTCGACGTGTACCGGCAGCGCCTCGAAGCGGCCGAGAGCGCCGCGCTGCGCGAGCGCGCTGCGGACTTCCTGGACGTCCAGAACCGCGTCCTGCGCAACCTCCAGAAGGGCCGCGCGGTGGCGCACGTCGAGCCCGGCTCCGTCGTCGTCGCCCAGAACCTCACGGCCGCCGACATCCTGCTGTTCAGCCGCCGCGGCGTGCTCGGCGTCGTGCTGGACTTCGGCGGGCCGACGAGCCACGTCTCGATCATGGCGAGGGCACTCGGCGTGCCGGCCGTCGTGAGCCTCCACGGCCTCTCCGGGCGCGTCCACAACGGCGACACGATCGTCGTCGACGGGTTCTCGGGGGCCGTCGTGCTCGGCCCGTCCGACGACACGCTTGGCCGCGCGCGCCGCCGCGCCGAGCGCTTCGCACGCCTCGCCGAGGACGCCACGGACGACGCCGACGACCCGGCCGTCACCCAGGACGGCCACACGATCGCTCTGCGCGCCAACGTCGAGTTCCGCGAGGAGCTGCCGCTGCTCCGCACCTACGGCGCGCACGGGATCGGCCTGTTCCGCACAGAGATGCTGTTCCTCTCGCAGGGCCGCGCCCTCGACGAGGCGCAGCAGCTCGACGTCTACCGCGACGCCATCCGGCAGGCGGCCCCGCACCCGGTCACGTTCCGCCTCGTGGACCTCGGCGGGGACAAGGTGCTGCCGCTGTCGCGGCGCGAGGCCAACCCGTTCCTCGGCTGGCGCGGCATCCGGATCCTGCTCGACAAGCCGGACCTGCTCCGCCCGCAGCTCCGCGCCATCCTCCGCGCGGCCGTGGACGCGCCCGA
>JANPJI010000102.1:0-4648 GCA_031425425.1 Rubricoccaceae bacterium | reverse complement strand
CGAGGAAGTTGACGACGGCCGCGGCGTACGTGCCGTAGGCATCGAGGTAGCCGTAGTGGCCTGCGCCGGGGAGCACGAGCAGGCCGGCGTCCGGGATGTCCCGTACGAGGGCGTTCATCTGGACCCGCGAGACGGCCGTGTCGGTGTCGCCCCAGACCACGAGCGTCGGCACGCGGATGCGCCCGAGGCGGTCGTCGACGTGGTGGTTGACCGTCCGGACAAACGTCTCGCGCATGGCGTCCGACGCCTGGGCGTAGTCGCCCGAAGCGACGAGGCGCCAGTAGACGGTCGTCCGGAGCCATGCCAGCCCGCGCGCCCTCAGCGGGCCGTCGGGGACGAGCCGGAACGGCGCTTTGAGCGCGCCGACATAGGCCTTGCGGGCGTAGTAGCCCGCCGGGCGCGGCGGCGTCACGCCGGACGGGCTCACGAGGACCATCTTCGAGATCAGCCCGGCGGTCGCCTCGTCGGCGGCCATCGTGAGCGCGATGCGCCCGCCGTTGGAGTGGCCGATGACCGGGACCGGCGCGAGCCCGTTCGCCTCAATGTAGTGCGCGACGAGCGCGGCGTACTCGGGCACGCCCCAGGCCGTGCCGTCCGGCAGACGGGGTGGGGCGGGCGTCCGCCCGTGGCCCGGCAGGTCGAGCGCGTGGACGCGGTGCGTCGCGGCGAGTGGCTGCCCGGCAGCCTCCATGAGCGCGGCGGACGAGCCCCACCCGTGGAGGAGCAGGACCGGCGGCGCGCCTTCCGGCCCGCGCACGTCGGCGTGCATCCTCGGCGCGAACGCGGCGATAGCATCCGCGACGGATGTGGGGCGTGACGCGGGGAGGGTTGAAGAGGGTACAGAAACCATCTATCTTGGTCTTCGTCTGAGGGACAGCGCCCCGAACCGGAATCGAGGGGCGCACGCTCGGACCCGGGGCCTGGACACTCGCCGCTGCCGCAGAGAGGCGCAGCAGACGGTAGCCGGCCCGGTTGTTGCAACGTACGGACCGGCCGCACAGCGGCCTGCGTCGCCCGGACGGACCGTCAAGATCGGCCGCCGCACGCGACGCGGGCAACCGCCGTCCGACCCACGCCATCGCCTTTTCCTCCTTTTCGCCGGGGTCCGACCGTCTGGCAACCGCCACCCAGGTCCCGCACGCGCGCCGCACTCATGCCGGCACCCGACCCCCGACTCGCACGCCATCCACTTCATGGCCAAGAACACGCGTCGTCCGGCTGAGGCCGACGACACGACGGAAACCGCCGTCCTGGGCGCGTCCACAGCGGACGCCACCGGCGCTGACTCTCCCACCCCCCCCCAGCCCCGCGCGCGCCGCAAGAAGGCCGACGCCGCCGACGCGCCGTCTGAGCCCGCCGCCGCGGTGGCCGTTACGGACGCCGTCACGGATGCCGCCGCGCCCGCGCCGCGTCCGCGCCGCACCCCCGCTGCCCGCAAGGCCACCCCGCCGGCCGACACGCCTGAAGCGTCTTCGCCTGCTGTCGAGGCGCCTCCGAGCGACTCGCCGGCCGAGGAGGCTCCCAAGAAGCCGCGCCGCACGCGCGCCAAGGCCGATGCGGCGGCCCCGGAGGCCGCCGTGCCTGCCGAGGCACCCGAGCCCGCCGCCGAGCCACCCACGCGCCGCCGCACGCGCAAGGCCGTTGCCGCCGAGCCCGTCGCGTCCAGCGACAACCTCCCCGCAGAGTTCGCCCCGGCAGCCGACGACGCGCCGTCTCGCGAGGAGCCCCGCCGCGACGACCGCGCCCGTGACGACCGTGCCCGCGACGAGCCCCGCCGCGATGAGCGGCAGCGGGACGACCGACCCCGTGACGAGGCCTCGCGCGACGACAGGCAGAACCCCGGAAGCAACCCGAACAGCGGCGGCCCGCGCCCCGACAACGGGCAGCGCTACGACGACGGCTACGAGGGCGGCGGACGCCGCAACAAGCGCAAGCGCAACAAGAACCGCGGCCAGGCCAACGGGCCGGGCGGCTACCCGAACGGCCAGCAGCAGCAAGGTGGCCAGCAGCAAGGTGGCCAGCAGCAGGGCGGGCAACCGCAAGGCGGGCAGCAGCAGGGCTACAACCAGGGCGGCCAGCAGCAGGGCTACAACCCCGGCAACCAGCAGCCGCAGGGCGGCGGCAACCAGGGCGGCCAGCAGCAGAACGGCGCTCCGGCCGAGCCCTTCGAGGGCATCCTGGAGCTCATCGGCGACAAGAAGTTCGGCTTCGTGCGGCAGTTCACGACGTCGCTGCTCAAGGGCGACAACGACCCGTTCATGCCGCCGCCGCTCATCCAGAAGTACCGCCTCCGCGACGGCGTGACCGTCAAGGGCATGGTCAAGCCCGGCCGCAAGGGCGCGTGGCAGGTCGTGGACCTCACCGAGGTCATGGGCGGCCCGCCCGAGGACTGGGAGCACACGCCGGACTTCGACGACGGCCTCGTGGTATACCCGGACGAGAAGCTTCGCCTCGTCACCGACGCGTCCGACGTGTCGATGCGCGTCGTGGACCTCGTGGCACCCATCGGCAAGGGCCAGCGCGGGCTTATCGTCGCCCCGCCGCGCGCGGGCAAGACGATCCTCATCAAGCAGATGGCGGCCGGGCTCACGCAGAACCACCCCGAGATCAAGCTCGTCGCCCTCCTCATCGACGAGCGCCCCGAGGAGGTCACGGACTTCCGCCGCAACACGGCCGCGACCGTCTTCGCGTCGTCCAGCGACCACGGCGAGGACAACCACGTCCGCGTGGCAACGATCGCGTTCGAGTACAGCCGGCGGCTCGTCGAGCAGGGCCACGACGTCGTGATCCTCCTCGACTCGCTCACCCGGTTGGGGCGGACCTTCAACATGTTCGGCTCCAACCTCTCGGGCCGGACCATGTCCGGCGGACTCGACGCGCGCGCGCTCCTCGTGCCGCGCAAGATCTTCGGAGCCGCCCGCAACATCGAGAACGGCGGCTCCCTGACGATCGTCGCGACGGCCCTCATCGAGACGGGCAGCCGCATGGACGACGTCATCTTCGAGGAGTTCAAGGGGACGGGCAACTCGGAGATCGTGCTGGACCGCGAACTCTCGGAGCAGCGGATCTACCCGTCGATCAACATCCGCAAGAGCGGCACGCGCAACGAGGATCGTCTCGTGGACCCGGACCTGCTCCGGCAGCGGCACATGCTGCTGCGCGCGCTCAACAGCCGGCACCCGGTCGAGGCGATGCAGGCGCTCACGAAGCAACTTCAGCTCTCGAAGTCGAACGAGGAACTCCTCCAAGCGCTCGTGCCGGAGTAGGCGCCGCACCGATGCCTGGAACGGGGACGCTGCCGACGGGTGGCGTCCCCGTTCTGCGTTTCTGAATGCGGGGGTTACGAACGTGAGGTGAGCGGGTCTGAACAGACTCACCTCCCGCTTCCGCCGTGCCCGCCGTCGCCCTCCGCCCCGTCTTCCTGCCCGGCATCACGCTCCACGAACCCGACGAGCGGCCGGTCCAGCACGACTACGTCTCGATCAAGAACCGACCCGAGGACGAGCGTCCGCGCGAGAAACTTCTCCAGCACAGCCCGGCCGCGCTGTCGGACGCCGAACTCGTCGGGCTCGTGTTCGGAAGCGGCGCGCGGTTCGGCGGGCGGAGCGTGTCGGCGGTCGAGCAGGGGCAGACGCTGCTGAAGCACTATGGCTCGCTCGCGAAACTGGCACGGTGCTCGGCCGCGCAGATCGTCCACGCGATGGGCGGCAAGGGCGTCGGGCCGGCGAAGGCGGCGCAGCTGGCGGCCGTGTTCGAGATCGGGCGCCGCGTCGAGGCCGCCCCGCCCGAGGCGCGCGTCCAGGTCAAGTCGCCTGCGGATGTCGCCGCGGCGTACGGCCCGCGCCTGCGCGACCTCCCGCGCGAGGTGTTCGTGGTGCTCCACCTCAACACGGCCAACGTGGTCGTCGCCGAGTTCACGCTCACCACGGGCGGCCTCTCGGCGTCCATCGTCGAGCCGCGGCAGGTCTTTCAGCGGGCCATCGTCGAGAACGCGGCGGCGGTGCTATGCCTGCACAACCACCCGTCCGGCAACCCCGAGCCGAGCCGCGAGGACGTGGCGGTGACGAAGCAGCTCGTCGAGGCAGGGCGGCTGCTCGGGATCCCGCTGCACGACCACCTCATCATCGCCGGGCGGACGTACACGAGCCTCGCCGAGCGCGGCCTGATGTGAGACGCCGAGGGTGGCGCTTGCGCTCGGATGCCGATTTCGGTGTATTGCGGGTGTCCCTCCGCTCGCCCTGTGCTTTCCGGCCGCCCCGCTTCGCTCCGCCAGCCCGACGCGCACGTGCTCGCTCTGGTCTGGCTGGCCGCGCTCGCGCTGGCCGGCATCGGGGGCGACTTCCCGCTCAACGACGACTGGTCCTACGCGCGGACCGTGCAGCGCCTCGTCGAGACGGGCGTGTATGCGCCGGGCGGGTGGACCTCGATGCCGCTGCTGTCGAACGTGGCGTGGGGCGCCCTGTTTTGCCTCCCGACCGGCTTCTCGCACGAGGCGCTCCGCCTCTCGACGGTCGTCGCGGGCGCGGCGATGGGCTACGGGAGCTACATGCTCGCCCGCGACCTCGGGTGGACGCGCGGCCCTACGGCCGTCTCGATGGCCGTCGTCCTGTTCAACCCGCTCGCGTTCGTGTCCTCGGCGACGTTCATG
>JANPJI010000101.1:0-4707 GCA_031425425.1 Rubricoccaceae bacterium | reverse complement strand
GCCGGTTCGCAGTCAGCCCCAGCTGGACGAGCGCGTGGACGACGGCCGCCTCGGTCTTGCCGCGCGAGAGCTGGACGGCCGTCACGTGCGTCTGGACGCCCGCGAAGCCCAGCCGCTCGGCGACCGCCTCGCGGGGCAAATCGAGGTGCGGCACGCCGTAGCCGGCCGCGCTCCCCCACGGCGACACGTTGGCGCGGTCGCGGGCCTCGGCGAGCCCGACGAGGTCGTCGGCGAGGAGCTCGGCGTAGCCCGCCGCCCACAGGCCGACCGTGGAGGGCATCGCGCGCTGGAAGTGCGTGTAGCCCGGCATCAGCGCTCCGTCCTGCGCCTCGGCGAGGACGACGAGCGCGTCCGCGGCGAGCGCCGCTTCCGCCGCGACGGCCGCGAGGGCGTCGCGGAGCCACAGCCGGAGGGCGACGAGAACCTGGTCGTTGCGGCTCCGCCCGGCGTGGATCTTCTTGCCGACATCTCCGAGGCGCTCCGTCAGCACGCGCTCGATGACCGTGTGGCAGTCCTCGTCCTCCACGGTCACGGCGAGACGTCCGGCGTGAGCGTCGGCCTGGATGTCGTCGAGGACGGACGAGATGGCGGACTCCTCAGCCTCGGTGAGCAGGCCGATCCGGCGCAGGCCGTAGGCGTGCGCGCGCGTGCCCTCGGCGTCGTACGGCAGCAGGCGCGTGTCCCACACCCAGTCCTCGCCGACCGTGAAGCGCGTCACCCAGGCGTCGGCCGCAGTCCCCTTGTTCCAGATCGTCATCGGGAAGGCGCGCCGGGTGGCGCGGCGAAGTAGTGCGTGATGATGGACGCGTAGACGCCGACGGCGCGCTCGACCTCGGCCGCCTCGACGTGCTCGTCGGGCGTGTGCGAGAGCTCGCTCCGGCCCGGCCCCATCTTGACGGCCGGCACGTCGTTGAGAAAAACCCAGTCCGAGGCGGTCGGCGAGCCGAACGGCTCGGCGTCGAGCCCGAGCCCGGCGAGCGCGGTCCGGCAGGCGACGGCGATGCGGGCGTCGGGGGCCGTTGCGCAGGGCACGAGGCGGTCGCTGTACACCGCGACCTCGCTCTCGATCGCCGCGGCGACGAAGGCCGTCAGTTCGGTGTGCGTGTAGGCCGGCGTCGAGCGGACATCGAGGGTGACCGTACACAGGTCCGGAACGACGTTCTTCGCCGATCCGCCCTCGATCACGGTCGCCGTGACGGTGGCGCGGCCGAGGAGCGGATCTGCCCGGTCGAACGCGAGGCCGTCGAGGCGGACGAGGTCGCGGGCCATCCGCGTGATGGCGTTGTCGCCGAGGTGCGCGCGCGCCGCGTGGGCGGTTCGGCCGTGCGCCGTCGCGGTGAGGATGAGGAGCCCTTTCTGGGCGAGGCACGGCCGCAGGCCGGTCGGCTCGCCGATGAGCGCTGCCGACACCGGCGGCAGGTGCGGGCGCAGCGCCTGGAGGCCGTTGTACGGCCCGCCCGTCTCCTCGCACGCCGTCAGCGCTACCACGACGCGCCCCGGCGGGTTGAACCCGGTCCTCTTCAGGTCGATCAGCGCCTGCAGCATCGCCGCGCCGCTCGCCTTGGCGTCGACGGCCCCGCGGGCGTAGATCTTTCCGTCCACGACGGTCGGCTCGAACGGCGGGAACGGGTGGGCGGACGACGGCGGGACGACGTCGAGGTGGGACGCGAGCAGGATCAGATCATCTCCCCCACCGAGCGCGGCCCACACGTTGTCCTCGTGGCGGCCGACGTCGAGTCCGGCGGCGCGGGCGTAGGCCTCGACGAAGTCCGCGATGGCGCGCTCCTCGGTGCTGAGGGAAGGAAAGCGGACGAGCGCATCGTGAAGAGCGAGGACGGGGCTCATGGCACGAGGCGCGTTCCCGCCGCTTCGTCGGCGAGGCCCGACGGGGCGCAGATGCGGACGCTCGCGACGCCGCGGCCGAGCGCCGCGAGGCCGGCGTCGAGCTTGGGGCGCATGCCGCCTGCGATCCACCCCGCCGCGACGCCCTCAGCGACGCCCGCCGCGTCGAGCGTAGCGAGGCGCGAGGCCGTGTCGGCGAGGTCGCGGAAGACGGCGCCCGCGTCGGCGACGAGCAGCAGCGCGCGGGCACCGAGCGCCTCGGCGAGGGCCAGCGCCACAGTATCGGCGTTGAGGTTGAAGACGGCCCCGGAGGCGTCGGCGCAGAGCGGGGCGACGACGGGGACGAACCCGCCCGCGAGGAGTGTCGTCAGCAGAGCCGGGTCGCACGCGGCGACGTCGCCGACGTGCCCGAAGTCGACCGTCTCGCCGTCCACGTCGCGCGGCGGACGCTTCCTGACCGTCACAAGCCCGCCGTCGACGCCCGAGGTGCCTGCGGCGCGGACGCCCGCGCGCCGCGCCGAGGCGACGAGGCGCGCGTTCAGTGCACCGCGCATCGTCCACAGCGCCACGTCGAGGTCGAGGTCGGTCGTGACGCGCCGGCCAGCGACGACGCGCGGCTCGTGCCCGAGCCGCCGCGCAAGGGCCGTCGCCTGCGGCCCGCCGCCGTGGACGACCACGACGGGCACACCGAGGGCACCGACGCCCGCCCAGACGGCCGCGACGGCCGCGGGGTCATCCAGGACGGCCCCGCCGAGCTTGACGACGACCGGAGGCTGGAATGCAGCGGTCATGTCTGCACCTCCCGAACCCCGAATCCCGAATCCCTGATCTCCCAGACCCATTCGAGGATCGCCTTCTGCGCGTGGAGCCGGTACTCGGCCTGGAGCAGGTGGATCGCCCGCGGCCCGTCCAGCACCACATCGTCTACGACAACGCCGCGGCGGACGGGCAGGCAGTGCATGAACACGCCGGCGTCGGTGCGGTTCAGGTCTGCTTCGGTCACGCGCCAGCCGTCGTGCGCGGCCCGGCGTGCCGCCTCAGCAGGGCGGTCCGTGTAGACGTCGCCCCCGGACCACGCCTTAGCGTACACGACGTGCGCGCCGTCGAAGGCCGCGTCGCGGTCGGTCGTCTCGGCGACCGTCCCGCCGTGCCGGGCGGCGGTTTCCTGCGCGAGCGCCATCACATCGGCGTCCAGCGCGAACCCGTCGGGCCGCGCCACGACGACCTCGAAGCCCTGGCGGGCGGCCATCAGGAGCGCCGAGTTGGGGACGGCGCGGGGCAGCGGGTTCGGGTGCGGTGCCCACGTCAGCACGAACCGGGTCGGCCGGTCGCCACGGACCTCGCGGAGTACGGCGGCGTCGGCGAGGGCCTGGCACGGGTGCCACCGGGCGGACTCCAGGTTGACGACCGGCACGGTGGAGGCGGCGACGATGCTCTGGAACACGGCGTCCGTGCGGTCCGCCTCGGCGTCGGTGAGGGTCGCGAACGAGCGCACGCCGAGCGCGTCGACGTATCGCGAGAGCACGCCGACGGCCTCGCGGACGTGCTCGGCGCGGTCGCCGTCCATGCGGACGCCGTCGCGGGCCTCCAGATTCCACGTCCCCGCGCCGGGCGTGAGGACGGTCGGAAAGGCCCCGAGGTGGGCCGCGGCGAGCTCCATCGAGGTTCGCGTGCGGAGACTCGGGCTGAAAAAGAGAAGCCCGAGCGCGCGCCCGTGCGCCGTGTTCGTCCAGCGGCGGTCCGCCCGGTGCTCGGCTGCGCGGGCGAGGCAGCGGTCCCAGACGTCGTCCGGGAGGTCGGCCCAGTTCGTGAGGTGGCGCAGGTCAGGCATCGGCGAGAGCGGCGGCGAGGGCCGCGAGAAAGGCGTCGACCTCGGCGTCGGTCGTCGTGAGCGGGGGCATGACGCGGAGCGTGTGCGGCTCGTCGGCCCCGCCGGCGATGACGCCGTGCGCGCGGAGCGCGGCGACGACGGGCTTCGCGGGGCGGTCCAGCTCGATCCCGACGAGCCCGCCGCGGCCGCGGACCTCCACGACGCCTGGCAGAGCCTCGGCTCCGGCCTGCATACGGTCGAACAGGACGACGGCGCGGTCCATCAGCCCGTCGTCCACGAGCTGGGCGAGCGTCGCCGAGACGGCGGCCATGGCGAGCATCCCGCCGCCGAAGGTCGTCCCCTGGTCGCCCGATTTGACCGTCGCCGCGATGGCGTCCGACACCAGCACGGCCCCGACGGGCACGCCCGCCCCGAGGCTCTTGGCGAGCGTGACGAGGTCCGGCGTCACGCCGACGTGCTCGCCGTACGTGAACCGGCCGGTCCGCCCGACGCCCGTCTGGACCTCGTCGAAGATCAGGACGGTCCCGTGCGCGTCGCAGATCTCGCGCAGCGCCCGGTAGTAGCCGGCCGGTGCCTCGGTCTCGCCCGCCATGGACTGGATCGGCTCGACGATCACGGCCGCGACGGTTCCGTCCGCGACCGCCTCCTCGACGGCCCCCTCCCACCCGAACGGCACGAACCGCGTCTCGGGCAGGATCGCGGCGTACGGTGCGCGGTAGCCGGCCCCCGAGGTCGCGGCAAGCGCCCCGAGCGTCCGCCCGTGGAACCCGCCGTGCATCGCGACGACGCCCGAGCGGCCCGTGACCGTGCGAGCGAGCTTGAGGGCCGTCTCGTTGGCCTCGGAGCCCGAGTTGCACCAGAAGACGTGTCCGAGGCCCGGGGGTGCCAGATTGGCGAGCGTCTGCGCCGCCTCGGCGCGGACGGGGCTGTAGACGGCATTCGAGTAGAACATGAGCTGTCCTGCCTGTTCCTGCACCGCCGCAACGACACGCGGCGGACAGTGCCCGAGGAGCGCGACGCAGTGGCCGCCGTAG
>JANPJI010000100.1:0-4017 GCA_031425425.1 Rubricoccaceae bacterium | reverse complement strand
CGCGCGTGGACGCCCGCATCCGTCCGCCCCGCCCCGACGACGCCGACGGGCGCGCGGAGGATGACGGCGAGGGCCGCTTCGAGCGCGCCCTGGACGGTCGGCCCGGCCCGCTGCACCTGCCAGCCCCGGAAGTCGGTCCCGTCGTACTCGACGAGCAGGCGGAGCGTGGGCACGGGCACGGTGGTGGACGGGCCGCGGAAGGTAGCCGGGGCCCCGGGGCGGAGATAGACTGTCCGGCCCCGCCCCCCGCTCGGTGCCCGACCTCTACCCGCCCCGCATCTACCTCACCGGCCCGATGGCGTCGGGCAAGAGCACGGTCGGCCCGCTGCTCGCGGACGCGCTCGGGACGCGCTTCGTGGATCTCGACTGGCTCGTCGAGGCGAGGGCGGGGCGGACCGTCGCCGAGCTGTTCGCCGTAGCCGGCGAGCGAGCCTTCCGCGTCGCCGAGGCCGGGGCGCTCGACGAGACCACGCGCGGCGAACCGGCCGTCGTCGCGACCGGCGGCGGGACGCTCGCCACGGCGGCAAACCTCCGGACGGCCCGCAGCGCCGGGGCGGTGGTGTGGCTGCGCGTGTCGCCGGTCGTGCTCGTCTCGCGTCTCGAACGCTCCCGCACCGTCCGCCCGCTCCTCGCCGCGGCCGACGGCCATCCGCTCGCCGGCGAGGCGCTCCGCATGCGCGTCCGCTCGCTTCTGGACGCCCGCGAGCCGTTCTACGCGCAGGCGGACGTGGTGGTGGACGCCGACGGTCCGCCGCATGCTGTCGCCCGCGCCATTGTCGAGGCACTCCGCGGGTGGAGCCGGCCAGACGTCCTGCCAGCGTAGCACTCGTCAGCGCAGACGGAATGTTTTCCGGTGGTGCGGGCTCGGGCCGTGGGCGGCAATCGCGGCGTAGTGCTGCGCGGTCGGATAGCCCTTGTGCTGTGCCCAGCCGTAGGCGGGGAAGTCGACATCGAGGGCCGTCATGAGGCGGTCGCGGAACACCTTGGCCACGACAGATGCGGCGGCGATGGACAGGCTGATGCCGTCGCCGCGGACGACCGTCTCCTGCGCGCACGGCGCGCCGGGGATCTCGCGGTTGCCGTCGACGAGGAGCATGTCCGGCGCGACCGCGAGCCCGGCGGCGGCGCGGCGCATGGCCTCCATCGCGGCCCAGAGCACGTTCAGCCGGTCTACGTCGGCCGCCGAGCACTGCCCGACGGCCACGGAGACGGCCACACGCTCGATCACGGGCACGAGCGCCTCGCGCTGCGCGGGCGTGAGCTTTTTCGAGTCGTCCAGCCCGGGAATGGACGCGCCGGCCGGGAGCACGACGGCCGCGGCGACGACCGGCCCGGCGAGGCACCCGCGCCCCGCCTCGTCGCACCCGGCGACGACGAGGCGCCCGGCCGCGCGGTGGCGGTCCTCGATGGAGAGGTTGGGCATCAGAGGGCGCGGATCACGCGGCACGGGTTGCCGGCCGCGAGCACGCCCGCCGGCACGCTCTTCGTGACGACACTGCCGGCCCCGATCACGCTGTCGTCGCCCACCGTCACGCCGGCCAGGAGGAGCGCTCCACCGCCGATCCACACGTTCTCGCCGACCGTGATCGGCGCGCCGAGTTCGAGCCCGCTCCGCCGCACGGCCGGGTCCGTCGGGTGGGTGGCCGCGTAAAACTGCACGCCCGGCCCGACGAGCGTCTTCGCACCGATGCGGACCTCGCACGTGTCCAGGATCACGCAGTTGAAGTTGAGGAACACGCCCGCCCCGAGCGTGACGTACTGCCCGTAGTCGACCTGGAACGGCGGGACGACCTCAACGCGCGCGCCGACGCTTCCGAGCAGGCTCCGGAGCGTCTCGGCCCGCTCGGCCTGCGCGGTTTCGGGGAGCCCGTTGTAGGCCCGAACGAGGTCCCGCGCCCGCGCCCGCGCCGCAACGAGGTCGGCGTCGAGCGCGTTGTAGAGCGCCCCGGAGAGCATCTTCTCGCGTTCGGTCATCGGAGGATGCGGGATGTGGGACCCGGGATGGCGGGGACGTGTGACGAGGACTCGGCTCGTTCCGCATCCCTACTCGGAGTACGTGTCCGGCAGGTCGTTCTCGTAGAGCACCACGTCGCCGTCGGCGAGGTGGCCGGCGAGCCAGTCGCGCGCCTCGAAGAACGACGCGGCGGTGTGGATGCGGGCGTCGGGGAAGCCAGCGGCGGCGAGCCCCTCACGGATCGGGGCCGTCTGGCGCGTCCCGACGAGCACGGCGAGGTCGTTCGGGCCGGTGAGCGACCGCGCGATGTCCGCCCCGAACGCGCGGTTCAACTCGGCCTGCCGCTCGCCCATCTCGACCATGCCCGGCGTGAGCACGACGCGCCGCCCGCCCGCGGGGACCGTCATCTGGCCGAGAATGTCGACGGCATTGCGTGCGCCGACGGGGTTCGAGTTGAACGCGTCGTCGATGATCGTCACGCCGTTCTCGTGGCGCAGCGCGAGACGGTGGGCCACGGGCTCGATGCGCGCGACGGCGTGCGCGATCTGCCGCAGCCGCAGCCCCATCGCGCGCCCGACGCCGACGGCGAGGAGCACGTTGAGCACGTTGTGTTGCCCGAGCAGGCGCGTGTGGACCTCGGCCGTCTCGCCGGTGTCGTCGCGGACGGTGAAGCGCGCCCCGTCCGGCCCGTACGTCACGCCCGACGCGGCGATGTCGGCGTCCGGCGCGCCCGTAGCCGAGACGGTCCACACGCGGCCGGCCCCGGCGGGGACGCGCTCGCGCATGGCGAGCACGCGCGCGTCGTCGGCGTTGAGGACGGCCTGCCCGCCCGGTTTGAGGGCCGCGACGAGGTCGCCCTTGATGCGGGCGATGTTCTCGACCGGCCCCATCGTCTCGAGATGCGCCGGCCCGACCGCCGTCACGACCGCGATGTCGGGCGCGGCGAGAGCCGTCAGGTCCGTGATGTCGTGCGCGTAGCGGGCACCCATTTCGAGGACGAGCACGCGGTGGTCGGGCCGGAGCTGGTTGTTGACGACGAGGCAGACGCCGCCGGGCGTGTTGAAGCTGCCCGGCGTCGCGAGCGTGTTGAACCGCTGCCGGAGGACCTCGGCGACGGCGAACTTGACGCTCGTCTTGCCATACGAGCCCGTGATGGCCACGACCGTGAGGTCCGGCCGGGCGGCGAGCGCGGCCTTCGCCTGCCGCTCGAAGCCCGCCTGCACGCGCGCCTCGGCGGGCCGCATGAGCAGCCCCGACAGGGCGGTCCAGATCGGGGCACCGACGTCGGCCGCGAGCCAGCCGGCGAGGAGCGGGGCGACGCCGCCCAGCGCCCACGCGCCCCACACGCCGACGAGCACCGGGACGGCCGCCAGACCGAGCGCCACGCGCGCCTGACGCCGCATCCGCGGCGTGAACATGAGCGGCTTCTTCTCCCGCGCCCGCTCAACGTGGACCGCCGATGCAAACGCGACCAGCCACGCCGTACACGCCGCGACTCCGGCCGCGACCGGCATCCACGCCGAGCCGACCGCAGCGAGCCCGACCAGCCCGAGCCCGGCCCAGTGGCTCGGGGCCAGAACCCGCGCCGCGCCGCGCGTCCGCAGCCATGCCGCGTACTCGTTCGGTTTGTACCCTTCGAGCTGGTAGACGTGCAGAAAGTGCCGCAGTCGACGCCATGCGCGCCACGCGGCGACGGTCGAGGCGAGCAGGGCGAAGACGGAGAGGGCGATCACAGAGGAGCCAGTGGGCAGTGGCCAGTAGCCAGTAGCAGATGGGGATCAGGTCGTCGGGCGGTTGACCGCGCCCGGGCGAATCGCGGCACCCGGAGTCTGGCAGGCGTAGGGGCACAGCATGCGGTGCCCCTGTCCGAGAACCGCGGTTCGACGTTCGCGTTGCGCCCCTGTCCGACACGTGCGGTGCTCGCGGCGCGCGTCACGCCCCGAGGAAGTTGACGACGGCCGCGGCGTACGTGCCGTAGGCATCGAGGTAGCCGTAGTGGCCTGCGCCGGGGAGCACGAGCAGGCCGGCGTCCGGGATGTCCCGTACGAGGGCGTTCATCTGGA
>JANPJI010000099.1:0-6962 GCA_031425425.1 Rubricoccaceae bacterium | reverse complement strand
CGCCCCGATCCGCCCTGCGCTCGACGCCGCCACGCACACCGAGGCGTCGGCAGCGCGCCGGGCCGGCGACGGCAAATGCATGGCGATCCAGGCGTTCGCAATCATGCCCAAGATCGCAGAGGTAGACCGGTGCCTTGGCAGCCGACCGAACGACGCGACGCGCGTCTTCGAGGTCCATCCCGAGGTGACGTTTGCCCGGATGAGCGGCGCGCCGCTCCAGCACAGCAAGAAGACGGCGGCGGGCCGAGACGAACGCTTCGCGCTCCTGCACGACTCCTTCAGCGGTGCCCCGGGGCGACTCATCGCCGAGCGCCCCCGCCGAGACGTCGCGGCGGACGACGTGCTCGACGCCTTCGCCGCGCTCTGGACGGCCCGGCGCCTCGATGCCGGCACGGCCGAGTCGCTCCCCGCCGACCCGCCCCGCGACCGTTTCGGCCTTCCGATGGCAATCCGCGTCTAGCCCGCGAGGTCGGCCCGGACGAGGCGCCACGCGGTGCCGACGATCTCGAACCGCAGGATGACGGCCGAGTCGGTGTCCGCCTCGTCCTCCGGGACCACGGTCCCCTCGGCGTCGACGCCCACCACGACCGTCGCGACGCGGGCTGCGCCGTCGCGGGCGAGGTCGCGCGGGGCGAGCGCAAGCAGAGGCGTCCGGAACGGCTCCGCGACGGCGGCGGCGAGCGCCTCGGACGTACCGGGGAGGGCCAGCGCCTCGACGCTGGACCGGCGACCCGAGCGGACGGCGGCGCGGAAGTCAGACCAGAACGCGTCGAAGTCGGGCGTCGAGTCGGCCGCCGCGGCAGGCAGGCGGGCGAGCGAGTCGACCGCGAGGCTATCCACGAACGCCGAGTCGGCGAACGTCGTGTCGCCCGCCGTGTAGCGGCCCGACGCAGCGGGGAAGCCCACCGGCGGAGCCTCGGTGACGGCCACGCCCGACGGCGGGCTCTTGCACGCGCCGAGCAGGGCCGCGGACGCGGCCACAACGGCGAGGCTACGCATCGGGCGAGGCGGCAGGCATCGTCGCATCGTCGGCCGGGGACGCGTCGCCGGGGACGCCCCAGAGCACGGCCCCGGCGATGCCGAGGTAGCCCGCGAGCAGCAGCAGCGGCGCGACGTAGAGCGAGAGCACGCTATCGACCGGGTTGTCGTTCGTCGCGTTGTCGATCACCATCAGCGCGTAGCCCAGCACGATCACGCCGCAGGCGGCCATCAGCAGCGTGTAGTTGATCCGGTCGAACGGCATCGTCGCCGCACCCCGGCCGGACGCGCCGCGGAGCGCCGACCGGCCGGCGGCAGGGCGCGTGACGGGGTGGGTCGGGCGGCTGGACGTGGAGCGGGCGCGCTTGGCCATCGGGGCACCGGCAGGGCCGGCAGATCGGGAGCGGGCAAGATAACGGCGCGCCCGGCCGCGGTCGGCCCGCGTAGCTTTCCCGACCGGCCCTCCGCCCCATGCTCCGCCCTTCCCGACCCGCCCGCCGCATCGGCGCGGCCGTCCTCCTCGCCGCCGCGCTCGCCGCCGGCGGGACGCTGCTGACCCTGGCCGCGCCCCCGGCCGCGACCGCCGACGCCGACGGATCGGACGCCCGCACGGCTGCGGCCGTCGACGAGATCCTCGCCGACGCCGCCCTGCCGTCCGCCGTGTGGGGCGTGCTCGCGGTCGACACCCGCACGGGCCAGACGATCGTCAGCCGCGGCGCGAGCACGATGCTGCTGCCGGCCTCGACACTCAAGCTGTTCACGACGGCCGCGGCGCTCGACGCGCTGGGATCGGACTTCCGCTTCACGACGGGCCTCTACTCGTTCGGCACGACGGACGGCGGCACGCTGCGCGGCGACCTCGTCATCCGCGGCGCGGGCGACCCCACGTTCGGGTCCGACGCGATGGACGGCCTCGGCAACCCGCTCACGCGGTGGGCCGAGGCGCTCTACGCCGCGGGCGTCCGCCGCATCGAGGGCCGCATCGTCGGCGACGACGACCGGACGGACGACGAGCCGTACCCGGAAGGCTGGGACGTGTCGCACATCGGGGCCGAGGACTACGCGCCGGCGGCCGGCGGGCTGGCCTACGCGGACAACCTGCTGTCGCTGCGCGTCGACGGCGGGCGCGTCGAGGCGAGCCCGGCCGGCTTCGCCACGATCCGCCGCGACGTCGAGGCGGCCGGCGGACGGTCGCGGCTGACGGTCCGCCGGGCGCTGGGGGCGGACGAGTTCTCGCTCACCGGGACGGTCGCCTCGGGCTACCGCGGGACGTTCCGGCTGCCCGTCGCTAACCCGACGCGCTACGCCGTCCACGCCTTCGCGGCGCGCCTCGCCGAGGCCGGCATCGACGTCTCGCAGGCCACGCTGTGGGACGTGGACGACCTCGACGCGCCCCCGGAGTACGGGGCCGCCGAGCCGCTGCTCGTCGCGGTGTCGCCCCCGCTCGCGCGGATCGTGGCCCACACCAACCGCGAGTCCGACAACCTCTACGCCGAGCACCTGCTCCGCGTGCTCACGCCCGAGGGCACGGCCGAGGGCGGCGCGGCGCGCGTCAAGGCGTTCCTCGCGCGGTCCGGGGCGGACGCCGAGGAGCTCTCGATCCGCGACGGCTCGGGCCTCTCGCGCAAGGACCTCGTCACGCCCGCCTCGATGGTGGTCCTCCTCCGGGCGATGCAGCGCCACCCCGCCCGCGACGCCTTCCTCGCCTCGCTCCCGACCGGCGGCGGGGCTGGCTCAACGCTCCGCAACCGCCTCGACGGCGTGCCGGTGCGGGCCAAGACGGGCTCGATCGAGTACGCGCGCTGCCTCTCGGGCTACGTCACCGGCCCCGCCGGCCAGACGATCGCCTTCTCGGTGATGGCCAACAACTTCACTGCCGACGGCGCGCGGATCACCGGCGCGATGGACGGCATCGTGCGTGCCCTCGCCACCGGCCAGAGGCCCGAGGCGGACCCCGATTCGGAAACGGAGGAGAATGAATAGACCGAAAACGGTTTGACATCTGATGTTGAACGCTAAAGCGACCAAACACCAAACGTCAAACATTAAATACCCTCAGCCTTTCTATGCCTCTTTTCCTCCGTCGTGTCGGTGCCGGAATCGGCGTGGTGCTGCTGCAGTGGCTCGTGTTTCAGCGCCTGGGCCTGTGGGGCGTCGTGCCGGACGTGGTGCTGCTGTTTGTCGCCGTGGTGGCCATCAAGCGTGGGCGCCTCGCCGGGGCCGTCGCCGGGTTCACAGCGGGCCTATTGATGGACCTGCTCACGAACCCGCAGATGTTCGGGCTCAACGCGCTCGTCAAGACCGGGATGGGCTTCGTCGTGGGCCTGTTCCGGTCGGACCAGGGCGAGAACACGCGGATCGCCGTGCCGCAGGCCTTCCTGGGGGGGCTCGTCGTGGCGACGGTCCAGAACGGGCTCGTCACGATCCTGCTCGCGCTCGACCAGAGCACGCGGACGCCGTTCCTGATCGCCGGCGTGTGGCTCGGCGGGGCGCTCTACACCGCCGTCGTGGCGTTCGTGGCATCACTGTTCAGCACGCCGCGGCGGTAGGAAACGGCCATCGGGGAACGGCCATCGGGGAACGGCCATCGGGGAACGGGGTCGCCCCAGATGCCAGTTGGCCGATCCCCGTTGCCCTCAGCGGAGGGCGTCTTCGAGCGTCGTCGCGGCGTCCGTGCTCGCGTCGCGGATCTTGACGATGACCGGGGCCGACACGCTCAGGCCATGCGCGCGTCCGAACTCGGACGTCACGGCGCGCGCGCCGGGCACGACGACGGCCCCGGCGGGGATCTCCAGCGGGCGGTCGCCCTCGGCCCGGAGGACCGTCTCGGTGGTGAGGTCGTAGACGCGGCTCCCGCGCGTGAGGACCACGCCGGCCGCGAGGACAGCGCCCGCCCGCACGACCGTCCCCTCGTACACGCCGCACCCGCCGCCGACGAACACGCCGTCTTCGATCACGACCGGGGCCGCGCCGACGGGCTCCAGCACGCCGCCGACCTGGGCTGCGGCCGAGAGGTGCACGTTGCGCCCGATCTGCGCGCACGAGCCGACGAGCGCGTGGCTGTCCACCATCGTCCCGCCGTCCACGTACGCGCCGACGTTGACGTACATCGGCGGCATGCACACGACGCCCGAGGCAACATAGGCGCCGCGGCGGACGCTGGACCCGCCGGGCACGATCCGCACGCCGCGCTCGGCCGCGAACGCCTGCGGCGGGACGGTGTCCTTGTCGAAGAACGCGAACGGCCCGACCGACTGGTCCGCCATGCGGCCGAGGCGAAGCGCGAGCAGGATGCCCTGTTTGACCCACGCGTTGGCGCGCCACGTGCCGTCCGCGCCGCGCTCGGCCGCGCGGACGTCGCCGCGTTCGAGCGCGCCGAGCAGGTCGAGGGCTGCGGCCCGCGCCGCATCGGCGTCGGAGCTGTCGACTGCCGTCGCGGCGTGCGTTTCGATGAGATTTTTGAGGTCAGAGACGTCCATCACAGAAGCGGGTGAGCAGGTGAATCAGCACGGACGCCCCGATTCGAGCACCCGAAGCGGCACAGCGCGCCGTGCCCTCGCAACGTCCAAAACGACGGGTCACGCCCGCGCCATCGCCGCCTCGACGAACGGGCCATAGGCGTCCATCACGAGGGCGTGAGCGGCCGGCGTGAGCGGCACGAGCGGCAGCCGCACGCGCGCGTCCATGAGGCCCATCGCCGCGAGGACCGCTTTGACGGGCGTCGGGCTCGCCTCGGCGAACGAGGCACGCATCGCGCGGAGCAGGAGAAAGTGGAGCGCGCGGGCACCCTCGACGTCCCCGGCGAGCGCGAGGCGGACCATCTCGGAGACCGCGCCCGGGACGGCGTTGGCGGCGACCGAGATCAGCCCGTCCGCGCCCAGGCAGACGGTGGGGAAGGCGAGGTCGTCGTCGCCGGCGTAGACCGCGAACCCCGTCGGGCGTCCCGCGAGGATGTCGGCGATCTGGTTGAGGTCGCCCGAGGCCTCCTTGACGCCGACCACGGTCGGCACCTCGTCCGCGACGCGGAGCGTGAGGTGCGCAGGGATGTTCTGGCCGGTCCGACCGGGGACGTTGTACAGGATCACCGGGCAGTCGGTGGCGTCCGCGATGGCCGAGACGTGGGCGATGAGCCCGTCGGGCGTCGGCTTGTTGTAGTACGGGCTGACGACGAGCAGGCCGTCCGCACCCGCGTCGGCCGCGGCGCGCGAGAAACGGACGCTCTGGGCCGTGTCGTTCGTCCCGGACCCGACGACGACCGGCACGCGCCCGGCGACGTGCTCGACGCACAGCTCGACGAGCCGCTGCCGCTCGCCCGGCGTCACGGTCGGGTTCTCGCCCGTCGTGCCCATCACGACGACCGCCTCGACGCCGGCGTGGTGCGCGCCGGCCGCGCCGTCTGGCGTCCTACTCCCCTCGATGACGGCGTCCAGCAATCCGCGGAAGGCGGGCTCGTCCACCGCTCCGTCGGGCGTGAACGGCGTGACGAGCGCGGGCGCGGTGCCGCGGAAGACGAACTGGCGGTCGAGACCCATTGGGATCGGGGGATCGGGCGAGAGAAAGTCCGGGGACAGGCAGCAAGGTGCTGCGGCAGGTCCGGGAGGTCAAGCGGGACGGGAGAAGTTCGCGGTCAGTGCGCTCCGTCCAGCACATCGTCGAGAGTAAAGAGGCCCGACCGGCCGACGACCCATTCGGCGGCGGTCACCGCACCCGCGGCGAAGGCGCGGCGGTCTTTGGCGCGATGGACGATCTCGATCTGGTCTACCGCCGAATCCAGGCCGACCGTGTGCTCGCCGAAGACGCTCCCGGCGCGCGTGCTCGTGACGTGGAGCGCCGCAGCGTCGATGCGCCCGTGGACGGTCTCGGGCTCGACGCGCGTCTTGCGCGCCAGCCCACCGACGAGTTCCTCGGCGAGGCGCAGCGCGGTCCCGCTGGGGCTGTCGAGCTTGGCCGTGTGATGGACCTCGTGGACGTACGCGTCGTACTCGCCGAGCCGGTCCAGCAGCGGCATCATGCCGCGCAGGGCGCGGACGACGAGCGCCACGCCGAGGGAGAAGTTGGGTGCCCACACGATGGCCCCGCCGCCCGTCTCGACGCGTGCCCGGATGCGGTCCAGGTCCGCCGTCCAGCCCGTCGTACCGACGACCGCCCGCACGCCCAAGTCGGCGTAGCGCTCCACGTGCGCGAGCGCCACGGACGGGTCCGAGAAGTCGACGACCACGTTGGCACCGTTGAGCTCCGAGGCGTCGGGGGCGTCGAGAAAGGGTGTCTCGGCGTCGAAGCGGGCGACGACCGTGTGGCCGCGCTCCGCGGCGACGGCGGCGACGGCCTGCCCCATCCGGCCGGTTCCGACGAGAGCGAGGGTCATGTGGGATTCGGGATTCGGGATTCGGGATTCGGGAATATCGGCCCGGGCCGGGCACCCGTAGGGGCACAGCGTGCTGTGACCTCGCCGCGCCGCGACATCGTCCGCCCCGCGTCGCGACGCCCGCACGCGTTCGGCCACGCGCCCCGGCGTCCGCGCCTCCCCGTCCGCGCGTCAGCGCATCGCCTCGGCGGCGCGGACGAGGTCGGCGAGAACGACGGCGGCCGTGACGTCGGCCGAGGCGCCGGGGCCGCGGAGGACGAGCGGCGTCGCCCCGGTGCGGGCCGTGTGGAACGCGACGGCGACCTCGGGGCCGTGCAGGCCTGCGAGCGGCGACCCCGTCGGGACCGCCTCGACGGCCGCCCGGATCGACCCGTCGGCGCCGAGGCGTGCGACGAGCTGGATGTCGCCGCCGCTGGCAGCGACACGCGCCGCCCACGCGGCGTCCGCCTCGCCGAGGCGCAACCAGAACGCGTCCAGCGGGACGTCCACGAGGCCTTCCGGCACGAGCGACTCGACGTCCGCCGCCTCGGCGTCCGCGTCGAGCATCTCGCGGGCCAGGAGGGCCAGCTTACGCGCGACGTCGCGCCCCGAGAGGTCGTCGCGGACGTCCGGCTCGGCG
>JANPJI010000098.1:0-1903 GCA_031425425.1 Rubricoccaceae bacterium | reverse complement strand
CGAACGCGAGCGCGCCGCCGACGTCGCGGGCCGTCACGCCCAGCGTCGGCGCGCCGTCGAGCCCGGGCACGACGAGGACGTGGCGGAACAGACGGGCGTGGTGCTCCAGCGCCGCTTCGAGCGCGATGCCGTCGCACGCGGCCACGACCGCACAGCGGACGCCGCGGTGGGCGGCGTAGCCCGGCGCGAGCGCGATCCCGCCCGGCGCTGGGACGCCGAGCTCCCGCTCCGCCTCGTCGCGCGCGGCGGGGTCGTCGTCCAGCATCGCCACGACGCGCAGGCCGAGCTCGGGCTGGCGCTGGATCGCGCGGACGGCGCGGCGGGCGACGGGGCCCGCCCCGAGCACGACGGCGGGGCTCCCCCACCACGTCCGTTCCCCGAAGGCCGCCCGCGCCGTCGCCCGTGCGAGGGGGACGGCGAAGAGCGCCCCGAGCCACGCCGGCGCGAGCGTCCCCGCGGCCGCGACGCCGCCTTCCCATCCCAGCGCCGCGGCGGCCGCCGTCGCGAAGGCGGCCGCGGTCGCCAGCGCGAGCGTGCGGACGTCCGCGACGGGGAGCTTGGGGATCGCGGCGTAGAGCCCGGCCGCGGCGTAGGCGGCGAGCGCGAGGGCCGCCGCCGCGCCCAGCGCGAGCGGCGGAGCGGCCCCGAGCACGCTCGCCGCAAGCGCCGCACTGCCGAGCGCGAGCGCGAGCGCGGCGAGGTCGGCCCCGAAGAGCACCGCGTTCCGTGCCTGGCCGTGGGCGTGGAACGTCGCGGGCTCCACCGCCGGGGCGGGTGACGGCCGAGCGGCCCGCCAGGTGGGCGCGAGCGCGTCCGCGACGGTTCCGTGCCCGTCACCCGACGGGTGCCCGTCGCCCGACGCGTGCCCGTCGCCGGCCCCAGTTTCGGCGGTGGTGTGTGGGAGCGTCCTCATGCGACGGTCTCCAGGCTCAGGGCCCCGAGCGCGTCGGGGTCCGCGATCCGGCCTTCACGCTCGTGCTGCGCCCACGCCGCCCCGAGCACTCCGGACATCCGCGCGTGGAACCGGGCGGCCGAGAACCGCTCCGCGCTCGCGCGCACCCGCTCCGTCTCGAAGCGCAACCGCTCGAACTCGGCAACGGCCGCGCGGACGGCTGCGGCCGACTGCTCCTCGAAGAACAGGCCGGACACGCCGGGCACGACGGTCTCGAGCGCGCCGCCGCGGCCGTAGGCGATGACGGGCGTCCCGCACGCCTGCGCCTCGACCGGCGCGATCCCGAAGTCCTCGAGCGCGGCGAACACGAACGCCCGCGCCCGCTGGAGGTAGTGCCGGAGCGCCGCCTCAGGCTGGTGCCCGAGAATCCGCACGTTCGGGCCCGCCAGCCGCTCCAGCCGCGCCCGCTCCGGCCCGTCGCCGATCACGACGAGCTCGCGCTCGGGCATCGCGTTGAACGCCTCGACGAGCAGGTCGACCCGCTTGTAGGGGACGAGCCGGCCGGCCGTCACGTAGTAGTCGTCCTTCCCCGCGACGGGCGAGAACGCGTCGAGGTCCACGGGCGGGTGGACGACGGCCGCCCGGCGGCGGTACGTCTTCCAGATCCGCCGCGCGACGTGGTGCGAGTTCGCCACGAACACGTCGACGCGGTCGGCCGAGGCGGCGTCGTAGACCCGCAGGTAGTGGAAGACGGCCCGGGCGAGCGCCCGCCGGAGCCCGCGCTCGTACCCGCTGGCGCGGAGGTACTCGAACTGGAGGTCCCACGCGTACCGGACCGGGCTGTGGACGTAGCTCACGTGGAGCTGGTCCGCCGTCGTGAGCGCCCCCTTCGCGACGACGTAGCTCGACGAGACGACGAGGTCGTAGTCGGTGAGGTCGAACCCCTCCACGGCGAGCGGCGCCAGCGGCAGGAAATGCCGGTAGGCCCGCCTCGCCAGCGGCATCCGCTGG
>JANPJI010000097.1:0-6887 GCA_031425425.1 Rubricoccaceae bacterium | reverse complement strand
AACCTCGACTTCGCCGACGTGCGGACGACGATGGCGGACGGCGGCACGGCGATCATGGGCGCCGCGACCGACGAGGGCGACGGGCGCGCCGAGCGCGCCGCCCGCAAGGCGATCTCCTCGCCGCTGCTCGACGGCGTCTCGATCGCCGGGGCGCGCAACGTTCTGGTTAACCTCACCGCCGGGCCCAGCCTCTCGATCCGCGAGGCCGGCGCGGCCGTCGGCGTCATCCAGCAGGAGGCCGGGGACAACGCCGAGGTCATCTTCGGGCTCGTCATCGACGAGGCGATGGGCACCGAACTGCGCGTGACGGTGATCGCGACGGGCTTCGACCACGGCCACGGCGAGAAGCCCTCGGCCGGCGACGCCTCGGGCTCGGGCATCCGCCGCACGGTCACGCTCGGCGGCACCAGCGGCTCGCCGAGCTACAAGGGCGAGGACAACCTCCGCTCGCTCGACGCGCCCGCCTTCGAGCGCCGGACGCCGGCGGGCGAAGCCGACGCGCCCGCCCGCCCCGAGGACGACGCCCGCGCGACGCCGCTGCGCCGCCTCCCCGCCGGCGACCTCGACCGCCGCGAGCGCATCCGCAAGGACGACACCGACACGCCGGCTTTCCTGCGGCGCATGATGGACTGAGGGCACGGGGAATGGGAAATAGGGACTGGCAGAGCCTGTCTTCAGACCCGTCGCCAGTTTTCCATTCCCTGCTCCCGGTCCCCAGTCTCTGACAGCGAGGGTGTCACCGCGGCGCGCGATCCTGGTCGCATCGCCCGGGCTGAGGCCCGACCGATTCCCGGACCCCTTTGCCAGGGGAGTCCACGCGGATCTCCGATCCGTTCGGCCCTGCCGGTCTCCGCCCCGGCAGGGCCGTTTGCGTTCATCCGTGGCGGTCGCGATGTCGTCGGGCAGTGGGCGCGACGTGGGTGCGCCGTGCCCGGCAGGGGCACAGCATGCTGTGCCTCTACGCCCACCGCCCCGTTCCCGCGGATGCTGCCACGTGTCGGTTCATCCCCGCGGATGCGACCCCCGTCGGTTCGTTCCCGCCACGGCAGCCTGGCCGTGCGCTGCCGGACGCCTCGGCTGGTGCGAGATTCCGTACCCGTCGACCTGGTCCCCGTGCCCCGCGTGCTCGCCCTGCTCCTCCTCGCCGCCGTGCTGTGCTGTGCCTCGGCCGGGGCGCAGGTCGCGCCGCGCGCTCCGGCCGGGGGCGCCGCGGCCGACACGTCGGCGGGGGACTCGCGCGCCGCGCGCCCCGTCCGCCCACGGACGCCCACCGAGGCGGCGATGGCGCGGCTCCGCGCCGCCGTCGCACAGGGCGTCGCCCCGGTCGGTCCGTTTCCGGCCCTCGACGCCCGCATCGCCGGCGTCTCGTGGACGCTCCCGCCGCGCCGCGCCGCAGCCATCGACGACCTCGTGGCGATGCGCCGGGCGGGCGTCCGTGCCGCCCGCACGAGCGTCGTCGCCGACACGCTCGTCCTCCGCGCGGCGACGATGCTCGGGATCGCCCTCTACCAGGACCTCCCCGTCGAGGGCCTTCCCGCGGCGCTCCTCGCCGCGCGGACCGACGATGCGGCGCGCCTGCTCGACGATGCCCTCCGCCGCGGCCGGCCCTACGCCGCCGCCCGGCACTACGGTCTCGCCACGGCCTGCGACACGTCCGACCCCCGCGCGCGGCCGTACATGCGGCGGCTGACCGAGATCGCACACGCCGCCGGCGCGACGACGTACTACGCGACGCGCTTCCCGAACGCCGACCTCGCCTCGGCCGGGGCCGACCTCGTGCTCCTCGACGCGCTCGGTGCGGACCCGGCCGCGCTCTTGGCGCGGTGGCGCGCGCGTTCCGCCACACCTGCCGGGCTCGCCTCGGTCGGCGCGGGCGTTGTGCCCGGCCGCGAGGGCGGCTGGCGCACGCCCGGCAGCGCCGCGGCGCAGGCGCGCGCGCTCGAAGACGCCCTCGGCGCGCTCCTCTCGATCGCCGACCCGCCCGCCGTGACGTTCGTCGCCCACTGGCGCGACGCCCCCGACGCGGCGGTGAGCGGCGCGCGGCAGGGCCTCCACGACACCGCAGGCACACCGCGCCCGGCGCTCGCCGTCGCCGCGGGCTTCTTCACCGGCACCCAGCGTGTGTTCGCCGTCGACGCTGGCCCGGGCCGCGACGCCGCCACCCTGCCCGGGGCATCCGCCCTCCTCCTGCTCGGGTGGATGCTCGTCGTGGGGCTGGGCGTGTTCATGGTCGGCGCGCCGCGGCTGAGCACGCTCGTCTCGCGCTACTTCACGCGCCACGACCTCTACCGCGAGGCCGTCGCGCGCGGCTACGACCTCTCGGCCGGGCAGACGGCGACGCTCGGCCTGGGCCTTGCCCTCGCGTTCGGCGTCGTCGGGGCATCCGCGCTGCGCGCGCTGGGGCGGACCGACGCACTTGTCGCTGCGACGGCGTCGTGGCCCGTGGGTGCACAGGAGCGCCTCGTGGGCCTGCTCGGGCGGCCGCTCGCACTCGTCGTCGTGCTCGCGCTCGTGGCCATCGCGTGGGGCGTGCTCCAACTCGTCTGGTTGAACGCTCTGGCGGGGCCGCGGCGGCTGCGGGCAGGGCAGGCGCTCTCGCTCGCCGTGTGGAGCCGCTGGGCGTGGGGGCCGCTCATGGCCGCGGCGCTGTTGCTGGCGGGCGTTGGTCCGCAGGCAGCGACAGCCCTCGCCCCGGCCCTGCTCGGGGCGGGACTTCTCGCCGAGGCGGTGGCCGGCTACCGGACGATGCTGGACCTCTCGGCGGTCGCGCGTGTGCCGCCTGCGCGGGCGCTCCTGCTGGGCTTCGGCGTCCCGTTCGCGCTCGCGCTCGCGGGCGCGGTGTGGCTCGGCGTCGCGGCGTCCGCCGAGGCGACGTTCGTGTGGCACCTCGCCACGCGCGGCTGAGTCACTCCGGCGCGACGAGCTCCGGCTGCGCGCTGCCGAACTCGACCTGCCCGAGTGCGAGGTTGAACACCGTGCCGTCGGCACGGACGTAGCCGGCGCGCGTGCTCTCGCGCAGGCCGGCGCGCTCGGGCCGCTCGCAGAGCACGAACGCCGTGCAGCCGTCGGCGAAGGGCCGGCCCCACGTCGCGACGCTCCCGTCGGCGCGCGTCGCGACGAGCGCGTACTCGTCCGTGAACAGGCGTGCGGCCGTGAGCCCGTCGATGCGGACCGGGGCCGTCAGCGAGCCGGGATCGCCCTGCGTGTCGGCGCGCCACGTCCACACGGATCCGTCGGCGAGGCGCGCGCCGTAGACCGCGGCCCCGACCGTGACCATCTCGCGCGGGGCGGACGGCAGCCGCCGCGCCGTCGGCGCGAGCCGCTGCGTGGCGGACGCGGCCCACAGCCGCCCGTCGGCCGATGCGGCCAGCATCAGCCGGGGTGCCGCTGGGTCCAGGGGCCAGTCCGATGTCACGGCGACGAACGACGCCTCGGCGCTCGCAGGGAGCACGGGGAGGCTCGGGCGTCCGGCAGCGTCGTCGAGCGCGCGGAAGGCGGGCGAGGCCTCGGCGACCCACACGCTCCCGTCGCGGAGAAGGAACGTGCCGTCCGGGGCGACATCGGCCGGGTCGAGGTCGCCGAACTCGGTCGTGCCCAGGCGCTCGATGTCGTTCTGGACGCTCCCGACCCGGCCGTCGCGGTAGAGCAGGTACGTCTCCTCGTCGAGGCTCGGCGCGAGCCCGCGGAGCCCGTTGAGGTCCGCCCCGGCCTCGCCGCCGGGAGCCGAGCGCGTGACGAGCGCGCCGCTCCGGGCCACGGCCGTGAGCGAGTTCGTGAACGTCCCCCAGCGCGTCCCCCCGCCGACGCTACGCGTCCGCACCCGCACGGCTGCGTTCGCCGCGACCGCGCGCACGGCGACGACGAGCGTCTGCGTGCCATAGGCCCAGCCCTCGGCCGTGACCCGGTGCAGCAGAACCCGGTGCGCCCGGTTCGGCGCGACGGCGGCCGTCGCCGTGGCGTAGGTCTGGACGACCGGCCCGGCCGTCTGCTCACGGACCGAGAACCCTGTGGGCGCGTCGGCCACGCGCACACGGACGACCGACGCGAACGCGAGCGCCTCGCGGCCGTGCGTGAGCTGGACGCCCCGCACGATCTCCGCCGTCTGGAGCGCCCGGACGTCGCCGGTGTGCGTCGTGATCGGGACCTCGGCCGCCGCCCCGCCGGCGGTGAGGGTGAGCGTGGTCGGGCCGGGCACGATGGTCCGGTTCGAGATCCCCCGGAGGCGGACGTAGGCCCGCGCGCGGTTCGGCCCGGCCACGACCGACGAGTCCAGCGTCGCCTCGAGCCAGCCCGACGCGACGGACACGGCCGTGACCGCCTCGGCCCCCTCGACGCTCGCCACGACGACGACCTCGTTCGAGATGCTGAGCGATCCCGACGCGATGTTGGCGATCATCACGTCGGACGTGCTCAGCGTGGCGCGGAGGTCGCCGCCGCCGGTCCCGCCTGTGCCGCCACTGTCGCACGCAGCGAGGACGGCAGACAGCACGAGCGTGTGGAGAGTCGGGAAATGGCGCATCGGGAGGGGAGGGGGAATCTGAAAAGCTAGGCCGCGCCCCGGGCGCGCTGCCTCCCCCGTGCCGGTGAGAGACGAGAGGGCGGAGGGGATAGAAGGTTCAGACCGTCCTACCGTCTTCCCGCTTCTTTTCCCCGAAGCTCCCCGGTGGAGTGCGCCGTGGCGTCGGTTCTTGGAGCCAAACGCCCACGCCCCCCGCATGCAGCTCCGAAACGTCGCCATCGTCGCCCACGTCGACCACGGCAAGACCACTCTCGTCGACAGCCTCCTGTGGCAGTCCGGCACGTTCCGCGACAACGAGAACGTCGCCGACCGCGTGATGGACTCGATGGACCTCGAACGCGAGAAGGGCATCACCATCATGGCCAAGAACACCGCTGTCCGCTACCTGCGCGAGAGCGGCGAGGAGGTCAAGATCAACATCGTGGACACGCCGGGCCACGCCGACTTCGGCGGCGAGGTCGAGCGGACGCTCCGCATGGTCGACGGCGTGATGCTGCTGGTGGACGCCGCCGAGGGGCCGCTCCCGCAGACGCGCTTCGTGCTCAGCAAGGCGCTCGCGCTGGGCCTGCCGGCGATGGTCGTCATCAACAAGATCGACCGCTCCGACGCGCGCCCCGAGGAGGTCCTCAACGAGGTCTACGACCTGTTCATCGACCTCGGCGCGACCGAGCACCAGATCGAGTTCCCGGTCGTCTACGCCGTCGCGAGGGACGGCAAGTGCACCCTGACGCTCGGCGAGGAACTGACGGACCTCAAGCCCATCTTCGAGGCCATCATCTCGTCCGTCCCGGCCCCGACCGGCGACCCCGACGGCCCGCTCCAGGTGCTCATCACCGACGTCAAGCCGGACGCGTACCTCGGGCCCATCGCCATCGGGCGCATCGTCAACGGGACGCTCCGCGAGAAGCAGCGCGTGACCATGTGCCACCGCGACGGGACGCAGAAGCAGACCAACGTGACGGCGCTCTTCGTGAGCGAGGGCCTGGACCGCGTGCCCGCCACGAGCGCCTCGGCCGGCGAGATCGTCAACGTCGGCGGCCTCGCCGGCATCGGCCTCGGCGAGTCCATCGCCGCCGCGGACGACCCGCAGCCGCTCGAGCCCGTCGCCGTCGACGAGCCGACGCTCTCGATGGAGTTCCGCATCAACGACAGCCCGTTCGTCGGGCGCGAGGGCAAGTACGTCACGTCCCGCAACCTCCGCGACCGCCTCATGAAGGAGGGCGAGAACAACCTCTCGCTCCGCATCGAGGAGACCGACGCCGCGGACTCGTTCCTGGTCTTCGGCCGCGGCGAGCTCCAGATGGCGATCCTCATCGAGCAGATGCGCCGCGAGAGCTTCGAGTTCGCCGTCGGCATGCCGCAGGTCATCACCAAGCAGGTGGACGGCAAGCTGCACGAGCCCTACGAGCAGTGCCTCATCGACGTCGCCGAGGAGTTCATGGGCGTCGTGATCGAGACGCTCGGCACGCGCCGCGGCATGATGACCGAGATGAAGAACAACGGCGGCGGGCGCGTCCGGATGACGTTCGAGATCCCCGCACGCGGCCTCATCGGCTACCGGACGGAGTTCCTCACGGACACCAAGGGCACGGGCATCCTCACGCACCTGTTCGACGGCTACCGCCCGTGGGCGGGCAACATCACGCACCGCGCGTCCGGCGGGATCGTCGCCGACCGGCCCGGCCGTGTGACGAGCTATACGATCGTGAACCTGCAGGAGCGCGGCCAGCTCTTCGTCGGCCCCGGCGACGAGGTCTACAACGGCATGGTCGTCGGCGAGAACAGCCGCGACGAGGACATGGAGGCCAACATCACGAAGGAGAAGAAGCTCTCGAACATGCGCTCCTCGGGTGCGGACAACTTCGAGAAGCTCAACCCGCCGCGGCGGATGTCGCTTGAGGAGGCCATCGAGTTCATCCGCGAGGACGAGCTGATCGAGATCACGCCGACGAGCGCGCGCATCCGGAAGCGGCACCTGGACCCGAACGAGCGCAAGCGCGCCGTGGCGCACCGCAAGGCCGAGATCGCGGCGTAATCGGCTAGCCGTGCTACAGCGGCCCGGTCAGCATACAGCCTGACCGGGCCGCTGCGTTTCCAGCCGGTCTCAGCCTGCCAGAATGCGGTTGCCGCTTAGGCACTGCTCTCCAACGGCCTTGCCGCCAACATTCCGTCGCTTTTCAAGTCACGAGCCTGTTGAACCGAGCCGACACCTGTGCCTGCGTCTCCCGGACATGAGCTTCCAGGCTGTCGAAATCGGGCAGTTCGCCGACCTGCGCGAGCAATCTCTTCAAACCTTCAGGTGCTTCAGCTGGCTTGAACTGCCCTTCGAAACACAACCGAAGAATCTGCGTCAGGTCACCATACAGCT
>JANPJI010000096.1:0-1569 GCA_031425425.1 Rubricoccaceae bacterium | reverse complement strand
GGTCCATCCGGACGGCGAGCGCGAGGAGGTCGCACATGAGCCGCATGTGGTCGTTGAGACCGGCCGGGATGCCGGCCGGGCGGCCGACGCCAGCCGGGGGTGTCGCGGCGTCCCTCCCGTTGGCGGCGGCAAGGCGGGCAGCCTCCGTCCGCCGCTCAACTTCGCGGACGCTCGTGACGAACTCGTCGAGCTTAGAACGGTCGGCACGGCCGAGCCGCTGGTCCAGCCGTCGGGCGTCGTCGGCCTCGTAGTCGAGCACGCTCTTGCGGGCGTGCAGCCGCTCCGCCGCGGCGGCGCCCGGTGCCCCGAACAGGCGGTCGAAGACCGCGCCGGGGTCGTACTCCTTCGGGGCCGGGGTCGTCTCGCTGCTCCACGAGATGTTGGTCGCGTAGGCGCAACTGTACCCGGCGTCGCAGTTGCCCGCCGTGTGGGGTTTGTCCAACCCGAGCTCGAGCGACGGCAGGCGGGTCCGACGGCCGACCAGCCGGGCCGCGAACTGATCGACCGAGACTCCCGCCTTGATGTCCGCCCCGTTCGTCTTGTAGGGGCGGATGCCGGTGAGGAAGGCGGCCGCCGACCGGGCGTGGTCGCCGGCCCCGGCCTCTGCTGCCCGTTGCCGCAGCCCACCAAGGACTATGACATCCTCTTTCACCTTCGCCAAGGGTTGCAGGGAACTCGACAGGTGCCAGTCGTTGCCTTCCCCTGTAGGCGTCCACGCGGCGACGTTCACCCCGTTGGGGACGAAGACGAATGCCATCCGCACGGGGGGGGCCGCCGGTTCGGCCGCGCGCGCGGTCGTGCCCATCGCGTCGAGGAGGGGCAATCCGATCCCGACTCCGGTTCCCCGAAGAATCTCCCGCCGGGTCATCCGCCACTTGCCGGTCATCGCTCGCACTCCGCAAGTTCCTATGATCGATCCATGCCCGTTCGACCCGCGGTCACCGCGGCATCGGCCGGGGGCGCGCCGGCTGTGGGGGCTCGGCCCCGAGCGGCGGGGCCGGCGGGCGCAGTTCGGCCTGGGTCGGGACGCGGCCCTTCTGGAAGGCGTCGCTTCGGACAAGCCCCAGAATGAGGGATGAGAAGCGGTGGTCGTCCGCCGCGCACGCCTTGGCGACGTCCCGCACCGTGCAACGGTCGTAGGACTCGGCCCCGCGACCAAGCCCGTACGTGAGGAGCTTCTCGGTAAACGTGCCGACGAACAGCTCCGGCCTGCGCAGCAGCGCCGACTCGAGCCCGCGGACGTCGGCAAACGTGCTGCCGTCGGGAAGCCCGCCGGACGCGTCGATGGGCATCCCCGCTTCCACCGTGCGCCGCCGGCGGACGTACCAATGCTCCCCGAGGGCGGCCGCGAGGAAGCGAAGGGATCCCTCCGCCAGCGGCTCGAGCGGCACCGCGCGGACGCGCGGTGCGCCTCCTGCCATGCCGAGATGGACGCGCTCGGGTTCGCGTTGGAGAACTTCGACGCCGTCGGCCGCTGGCGGGACGCCGACGGCAAATTCCCGGTGGACGCGGAGGGCACGCTCCGCGACGGCACCCGGGTGGACGGCGCGGCCGGACTTCGGAAGGTCT
>JANPJI010000095.1:0-12376 GCA_031425425.1 Rubricoccaceae bacterium | reverse complement strand
ACCAAGTTCGAGAAAATAAAACGCATTAAAAAAATTTGCTCCCTCACTACCACACCTTCCCGCCCGGCACAACCGCACGCGCGCCGGCCCCCCCCCCATCGGGGGCCGCCGCTCTGCTCGGCGGCGGGTGCCGCCCCGGTGGCCACCGGGGCGGCGGTGACGGACACCGCCTGTGCCGAGGTCTGGGGGGCCTACCGGACGACCGTGAACTGGAGCGCGGTCGCACCCTCGGCCGTCTGGAGGCGGGCCACATAGACGCCGGCCGGGAGGGCGCGGCCGAGCGCGAACGCCTGCTCACCCGCGCCGAGCGTCCGGTCCGCGACGACTGCGACCTCGCGGCCGAGCACGTCGAACACGGACAGGCGCGCTTCGGTGGCCTCGGGAAGGCTCACGGTCAGGATGGCAGACCCGACCGTCGACGGGTTCGGCGCGACGGCGAGGCGGAAGCCGGCCGCGGCGAGCGGTCCCGTCTCGGCCTCGACGACGTTCGCGAAGCCTGCTGCTGCCGCGTCGGCGACGACCTGGTTGCCGGGCTGGGCGTTGAAGTACGTCAGCGCCGCGCCCGAGTCCGTGCCGCCCGCGCCGAGCTGGTCGATGACCCCGCCGGAGACGAGCACGCCTTGAAGCACGAGCGTGCCGGCCGTCGCGGCCCCGTTCGTGCCCGTGCCGTCGAGCAGGATGCCGGGGACGAACCCGACGATGACCGAGTTGAAGAGGCTCGTCCGGGCGTTGCGGCGGATGTGCGCGCCGCGGCGGAAGTTCGAGTTGACCGTGCCGGTCGTCTGCGTGCGCGGGCCGAGGATGGTCACGTTCGAGAACGTCGGCGAGGTCAGCGGGCCGTTGCTGCTGCCCGAGGCGTCGTTGTCCTGCTCGAAGCCGTTCGAGCCCGAGACGTCGGCGATGTCGGGGTCCGACGTGCCGAGCGCGAACTGGACGTTGCCGGTCCAGCCGTTGTCGCCGTCGAATATGTCGTCCACCTGCGCCTGCGCGATGACGTAGCGCATGTTGACGGTCCCGCCGAAGGGCTCGTACGAGTCGTCGCCCCCGAAGGAGCACTGCACGTACTCGATCAGCGTCCCGCGGCCGACGCCGCCGAGCGTAAGGCTGTTGATCTCGTTGTTGAGCGAGAACGCGATGCCGGCGAACTCGATGCGGACGTAGCGCAGCGTGCCCGACGTGTCGTCGTTGTTCGGGGCCGCACCGCCGCCGTAGGTCGTGCCCGTGCCGCCCTCGATGAGGCCCTCGCCGCCGGGGAGGTTGACCGCCGCGCGCCCGGCGATGATGATGCCGCCCCAGTCGCCGTTGTTGCGGGCACCGGGTGCCAACTCGGACGTGAACACGATCGGCAGGGCTGCCGTGCCCTGGGCGTTGATCTGCCCGCCGCGCTCAATGATGAGCGTGCCTGTCGAGGAGCGCTCGCCGAAGATGACGACGCCGGGCTGGATCGTCAGGACGGCCCCGGACGGGACGCGGACGAAGCCGGAGAGCTTGTACCGGTTGCCGGTCGTGAGGGTCTGCGTGGCGAGCGTGCCCGAGAGAACGGTCACGCCGGTCGTGCTGCTGCCGTAGTCGGTCGTGTTGGGGGCATAGTTGGCCCACGGGAGGTCCCAGCGCGTGCCGCCGGGCGCGAACGCGCCGCGGTAGGTCGTCGGGGTGAAGAAGGGCGTCGAGACGCGGGCGTTGGTGAACACGGCGCCCGATGCGGCTGCCGAGCCGGCCGCCGGGCGGGGGTCAAAGCCCTGGGCCGAGGCCGAGCCGGCGACGACGAGAAGGGAGAAAAGAAGGGAGTAGCGCATGGGTGCAGGCAGTGGTCCTGGCATGGATCGAAAAGGGCTGCCGGGGCGCGAACCGCCCTGGCAGATGGGAGGCGGGTTACAGCCTGGCAGAGACGCCGAAGCTGATCGAGCGGCCGCGGAGGTCCGCCCGGATGATGTCGGCGCCCTGAAGCGAGTTCTGGTTCTGCCCGAGCAGGTCGCGGACGTTGAACCGGAGGTCGTAGCGGCCCAGGACGGGCTGCGACAGCGAGAGGTCGATGAGGTCGCGGGGCGCCTCGATGACGTCGCTCTGGAGCAGCGACGAGACCTCGATGATGCGGCTGCCGAGCCGGTTGTAGAGGGCCGAGAACGACGTCCCGAAGCGCTCCGAGACGAGGTTCAGGCCGAGGTTGATGACGTACGGGGCCTGGCCCTGGAGCGGCCGGCCGGTCCGCTCGGCGGCGAGCGCCGTCCCCGGCTGGTTCACGTTGGACTCGATGCGGGTGTAGTTCACGATCACGCTCGACGCGTTCAGCATCTGCGCGACGAACCCGAGCCCGTAGCGCGCTTCGAGCTCGAACCCGTAGTTGTCCGCAAAGTCCGCGTTGACGAACGTCCGCTCGGCGTTGAGAGCCGCGCCGGGCACGATGGCGCGCTCGATCGGGTCGTTGAACCGCTTGTAGAAGAGGCTTGCCGACACGAGCTGGCCCGGCCCAGGGAAGGTCTCCAGGCGGAGGTCGAAGTTGTTGATCGACGACTGGCGGAGGCTGTCGTTGCCGTAGATCGTCGTCTGGAGCTCGAAGTCGTAGTACTGGAACGGGGCCAGCTCGCGGAGCTCCGGGCGGTTCAGGTTGCGGCTGTAGGCGAAGCGGAGGTTGGTCCGCCGGCCGAGGTCGTAGGCCAGGTTCACGGACGGCAGCAGGCTCGTGTACGGCGAGCGGATGCTGAGGCTGTCGCGCTGGAACGTGGTCGACTCGAGGCGCTGGACTGACCGCTCGACCCGCAGGCCACCGACGAACCGGAGCCGGCGCGTGACCACGCTCACAGGCGTGTCGACCATGAGGTAGCCCGCCGTCACGTCCTGCGCGGCGGTGTAGCTGCCGCCGCCATTCTGGAGCTCATTCAGGAGGAAGCCCTCGCAGCCGCGCCCGCCGTTCTCGCAGCCCGGCGTGTTGCGCCGGCCGAAGTTCTCGGCCGCGAAGATCTGGTCCATCGGGAGCTCGAGCAGCGCGAAGTCGAAGTCGCGCAGCGGCTGCGTCGCCGCGACGAGCCGCGACGTGAAGTCGCGGTCGCGGCGCTCGACCCACAGGCCCGTCTTGACGCGGGCGTCGCCGAGGAACGTCGAGGCGTCGAGGAGGCCGCCGACCGAGTTCTCGGTGAGGTCCGAGAAGAACCGGCCGCCGTTGCCGATCGAGACCGTCGGCCCGATGAGCAGGCGGAACGGGTCCGTCGGGCTGTCGGTCGGGCGGAAGTAGGTCAGCCGGCGGTAGTCCGGCTCGTCGCGCGTCGTCTGTGCGCCGAACAGCGTCCAGGCGACCTCGGCGCGGCTCAGGCTCGGGAAGAAGTGCTGGCCCTGGAGCTGGCCCGAGTACAGCGACCGCTCCGAGTGGCGGACGGCCGTCTGCTGAACGTCCGCGCCGAGGTCCGACGCGCGGCGGCCGTTGAGCTGCGTCACGTCGTCCTCGTCGGTCCGGTTGTAGAAGTTTTTGAAGCTGAACGAATTCAGCGGGGTGGGCCGCCACGCGAGGTTGAGCAGGCCGCCGGTGGTCTCGCCGTAGCCGGCCTGGATGCCCGTCAGGTCGAACCGCGACTCGCCGGTCGCCTCAAACTCGCGGCGCGTCACGTCGTTGTATGAGAAGCCGCTCCGGTACGAGAACGCCCCGATGGCCCCGACGCGGCCGACCCCGGTCTCCTGGCTGCCGCCGATCGACACGGACACGTTGGGCCGGACGCCGCCGGTCTCGGTCGCGAGGGTGAACCCGCCGGCGAGCTCGCGGCCGAAGCCTGCGCGCTGCGCGTCCGTCACCGTCGAGACGCCGATGTTGGCCGGCAGGTCGGCCGGGAGGCTGGACGGCGTGCCGGAGAGGATCGACGAGCCGGTCGCGTTGTTGATGCCGAACGTGACGCTCGCCGTCGCCGTGAAGGTCTCGGGGAAGTCGACCGTGTTGAGCTGGAGGATGCCGCCGGCGAAGTCGCCGGGGAGATCCGGCGTGGCGCTCTTGGCCACGTAGACGTTCGCGAGCAGGTTGGACGGGATGAGGTCGTACGCGAACGCCCGGCGGTCGGGCTCGGTGCTGGGCACGGGCGAGCCGTTGAGGAGCGTCCCGTTGTAGCGGTCCGGCACGCCGCGGATGGTCACGAACTTGCCGCCGGTGACGGTGACGCCGGTCACGCGGCGGAGCGCCTCGCCCGAGTTGGCGTCGGGCGACCGGCGGATCTGCTGGGCCGAGATGCCATCGAGGATGACGGGCGCGCGCGCCTGAACCGACAGGACCGACTGGTCCGTGTTCTCGGCGATGACGGCCTCGGCCTGGACGACGACCTCGCCGAGACCGGCCGACGCGAGCGTGAGTTGGCGGTCGAAGCGAATCGTCTCGCCAGCCGCGAGCACGACATTCTCGACCGTCTGCGCGTCGTAGCCTATGTACGAGAAGGCGAGCGTGTACGTCCCCGGCGCGAGCGAGAGGCGGTAGTTGCCGTCGATGTCTGTCGATGTACCGAACCCAGTCCCGGGCACAGAGACCGTCGCGCCGATGAGCGTCTCACTGGTCTCGGCGTCGAGGAGCGTGCCGACGACGGTCGCCGTTGCCTGTGCCTGAACCGTGCCTGTGGCAACGAGGGTGGCGAGGACGAGTGAGGCGAGCCGGACAGGCCGGCCTGGGGCGCACCACGTGCGCCGGAAGGAAACAAACACCATGGGAGGGAGAGAGTCGGCCGCGTCGTCACCGCAGCCTGGGGAGCCTTGCACCGGACCATGTGGGATGTCCGAGTGACCGTCGGGCGAAAGGCTACCGGACCGGTGTTGCGTCAACATTTCCCCCCCGTTACCCCACCGTTACCCGCCCGCCGAGTCGCTCCAGCGGCCGTTCAGACGCACGCCGAATCCCCGGCGCGACGAGTCTTCACGGGGGAACTTGTCGCGACACCGATTGCCTCTCCTCCCCTGCCCACATCCCGCCTCCGGACGGCCGGCACGCTCTTCGCCCTCTGGCTGATGGTCTTCACGGCCGCCAGCCAGACCATCATCGTGACGCCCATCCTGCCGCTCATCGCGGCCGAGCTGCGCGTGCCGGTCGGGCAGCTCGGCTGGCTCGTCTCTGTCTACTCGGTCGTCCTCGCCGCCGCGGCGCTCGTGATGGGGCCGATCTCGGACCGCATCGGGCGCAAGCGCGTCATGGTCGTCGGGGCGGGCGTGCTCAGCGTCGTGCTCGCGCTCCACGCCTTTGCGGACACGTTCCCGCTTCTGCTCGGCGCGCGTGTGCTGGCCGGGGCCGGCGGGGGGATGCTCTCGGGCGCGGCCGTGAGCTACGTCGGCGACGCGTTCCCGTACGCGCGCCGCGGCTGGGCGACCGGCTGGGTGATGTCCGGCGTCCCGTTCGGGCTCGTGCTCGGCATCCCGGCGGGGCGCATCCTGGCGGCGGGGCTCGGCTTCCAGGCCCCGTTCGTGTCGTTCGCGTTCGTGATGGCCGCCGCGTTCGTCCTCCTGCTCACGGTCGTCCCGCAGCCGGACGTGGCGCGCACCGAGCGGCCGACCGTCGCCGGGGCGCTGCGGCTCTACGGCGACTTCCTGCGGCGGCCGGGCCCGGCGATGGCGAGCCTGCTGTACTTCGTGATGTACGGCGGGCTCGGCCTGCTCATCGTCTACATGCCCGCCTGGCTCAGCGGGCGCTTCGCGCTGGACGTGAGCCTCGGCGGGCGGCCGCTCACGGTGGGCGGCCTACCCATCGACTTTATCGCGGTCCTCTTCTTCGTCGGCGGCGTGGCGAGCGTGCTGGTCGGGCCGCGCGCGGGGGCGCTGTCGGACCGTGTCGGGCGGCGCCCGCTCGTGCTCGCGTCCAGCATCGGCCTCGCCGTCCTCGCCGCGGCGATCCCCTTCGCCGTCACGACGCGCCCGCTCGCCGTCGTGCTGTACGTGGTGCTGATGTCGCTCTTCGCGATGCGCATGGCCCCGTTCCAGGCCCTCCTCACGGCCCTCGTGCCGGCCAGCGAGCGAGGGGCGTTCCTGTCGCTCACGATCGCCATCGGGCAGATCGGGACGGCCGCCGGGGCAGTCGCGGGCGGGGTCCTCTACGGCCGGTACGGGTTCACGGCCAACGCGCTCGCCTCGGCCGCGGCGATGGCGCTCATGGCGGCCCTCGTGTGGGCGCGCTTCCCCGAGCCTGTCGACGCCGAGGCCGCCGCTGCGCCGGCCTGAACGCGCCGGGGGCGGCCCGGCACACCGGACCGCCCCCACAGGACGACGTCACACAGCGGCGTCAGCCGCCGAGCGCGAAGCGGACGAACCGCCGCAGCCCGGCCCCCTTCGAGGCGAGCATCTTCTCGACCGTCATCGACGAGTCCTTGACGAACGGCTGCTCCACGAGGACGTTGTCCTTGAAGTAGCGCGTGAGCTTGCCCTCGGCGATCTTGTCCAGCATCGCCTCCGGCTTGCCCTCGGCGCGGGCCTGCTCGCGGCCGATCTCGGTCTCCTTGTCCTGGATCTCCTGCGGCACGTCGGCGCGGACGGCCGCGATCGGGTTCATCGCCGCGGCCTGCATCGCCACGTCGCGGCCCGCCTCGGCGAGGTCGCCGGTGCCCGTCATCTCGACGAGCACGCCGAGCTTGGAGCCGGGGTGGATGTACTCCACGACCGTCCCGCCCTGCGCAGCCGTGAGGACGGACACGCGGCGGACGTCGATCTTCTCGCCCACCTGGCCCGTCTTCTGGACGAGCGCCTCGGCGACGGTCTGGCCGTCGAGGGTGGCCGCGCGGAAGGCGTCGAGGTCTGCCGGGCGCGTTTCGAGCGCGAGGGCCGCGAGGGACTCGGCGAAGGCGACGAACTGCTCGTTGCGCGCCACGAAGTCGGTCTCGGAGTTGACCTCGACGAGGACGCCCGTGGCGCCGTCGGCCGTCACGGCCGAGACGATGGCCCCCTCGGTCGCGTCGCGGTCCGAGCGGGCCGCGGCCACCTTCTGGCCCTTCTTGCGGAGGAGGTCGATGGCCTGGTCGAAGTCGCCCTCGGCCTCGGTGAGGGCCTTCTTGCAGTCCATCATGCCGACGCCCGTCGCCTCGCGGAGGCGCATCACGTCTTTGGCGGAGATTGCCATTGTCAGAGAGAGTCTGGGTTGTAAAACGGATTGGAACGCAAGAACGCAGGAGCGCAAGCGGGACGTCGTGCCAGCCTGCGCTCCTGCCTTCCTGCGGTCAACGGGTGCTCTACGCCTCGCCGCGGCCAGCCTCGGCGTCGGCCATCGTCACGACGGGCTCGTCGGTGCCTTCGGCCTCCTGTGCGGCCTGGCCCTTCTCGGCCAGCTCGGCCATCTCCGAGGCGCGCGTGGCGGCCTCGACGGCCGCCGTGTCGCGGGCCATGTCGCCAGCGCGGGCGCCCTCGATGCAGGCGTCGGCGATGACGCGCGTGAAGAGGTGGACCGACTTCAGGGCGTCGTCGTTGGCCGGGATCGGGAAGTCCACGAGGTCCGGGTCGACGTTCGAGTCCACGAGCGCGATGATCGGGATGTTGAGCTTGCGCGCCTCGTCGACGGCGATGTGCTCGCGCTTGACGTCGACGACGAAGAGGGCGCCGGGGAGCTTGCCCATGTCGTCGATGCCGCCGAGGACGCGGTCGAGCTTCTCGAGCTCGCGCGAGCGCATGAGGCGCTCCTTCTTCTTGAGCTGCGCGGCCGTGCCGTCGGCCTCCTGCCGGCGGAGCGTCTCCATCCGCTTGAGCGAGCCGCGGATCGTCTGGAAGTTGGTCATCATGCCGCCGAGCCACCGGTCCACGGCGAACGGCTGGCCCGCGCGCTCGGCCTCGGTCTTGACGACCTCCTGGGCCTGCTTCTTGGTGCCGACGAAGAGCACCTTGCGGCCGCGGCTGGTAAAGCGGGCGGCGGCGTCGGCGGCCTCGTCGAGGAGCGTCTGGGTCTGCTTCAGGTCCAGGATGTGGATCCCGTTGCGCTGCATGAAGATGTACGGGGCCATCTTCGGGTTCCACCGGCTCGTGAGGTGCCCGAAGTGGGCACCGGCGCGGAGGAGGTCTTCGATTGATACGCGGGGCATGATCGGCGCGCGGTGTCCGCGCGGAGTGGGTTGTGCCGCCCCCGGCGCCGGTCGTCGCTCCGATTCCGCCAGTCGTCTCGTGAGAGACCGGCGGAAACCCGGGAGCGCAGCGCGCGGGGTGAGAGATGGGGATACAGGAACTGGGAAGTGGGGACTGGAAACTGGAAGACCAGTCCCCATTGCCCATTCGCCAGTCCCCGCGGAGCGCCTTAGCGCTTCGAGAACTGGAACTTCTTGCGGGCCTTGGGCTGCCCGTACTTCTTCCGCTCGACCATACGGGGGTCGCGGGTGAGGTAGCCGGCGTCGCGGAGCGGCTTGCGGAGCTCGTCGTTGAACTCGACGAGGCAGCGGGCGATGCCGAGCTGGATCGCGCCGGCCTGGCCCGTGAGGCCGCCGCCCTTGGCATTGACGAGCACGTCGAACTGGCCGCGGAGTTCGGTCAGGTCGAGGGCCGCCGTCGCGGCGCGCTGGCGGATCTCCGTGGGGAGGTACTCCGTGAGCGGCTTCTTGTTGACGACGACGTTGCCCGAGCCCGGGCGGAGGTAGACCCGCGCGACGGCCGTCTTGCGGCGGCCGACGGCCTGGAACTGGTTTGCGATGGACGTTGCCATAGGGGGAGTCGGGGGCGGGCGCCTAGCGCTCGAAGGTGAGCGTTTCGGGCTGCTGGGCCGCGTGCGGGTGGTCCGGGCCGGCGTAGACGTTGAGCTTCGTGATCATCTGGCGGCCAAGCTTGGTCCGCGGGAGCATGCCCTTGATGGCGGTCTCGAGGATGAACGTCGGCTTGGCCTTGCGGACCTCCTTGGGCGTGCGGAGCGTGACGCCGCCGGGGTAGCCGGAGTGCCGGAAGTACGTCTTGTCGGTCTCCTTCTTGCCGGTGAAGCGGACCTTCTCGGCGTTCACGATCACGATGAAGTCGCCGGTGTCCACGTGGGGCGTGTACTCGGGCTTGTGCTTGCCGCGGAGCATGGTCGCGATGCGGGCGGCGAGCCGGCCGACGACTTCGTTCTCGGCGTCGACCACGTACCACTTCTGCTCGACGCCGCCGGGCTTCGCGCTGAAGGTCTTGAACGAGGTTGTGTTCATGTCGGGGGCGGACACAGTCCGCAGGGCAGGGCCGCCGCGGAGCGCGGCTGGCGGAGGTCACGGTGCCCGCGCGGCGCGTGGGCGGCCCGTGCCGTGCAAACGCACGGGTGCGGGCAGTCGAGCCGGGGAAGCTAGAGCCCCGCCCCGCCTCGGGGCAACCAACGGACCTTCTCAATCGGCCTCGCAGGCCGGGTTAACCCATTCTTCCCCGGGCACGGCCGGGCTTCTATCTTGGCGCTCCTCCCGACCCTGACCGTCCCGTTGCGAGACCTCGCTCCCCTCGTCGCCTCCCTCCCGTTTTCCCTGGACGACGCTGAGGCCGCCGGCCGGGCGTTCGCCGACGGTCGGGCTGGAGACGCCCGGGCTCGCGAGCACGCCGCCCTGTGGGCGTATGCGTGGGCCGTCCGGTACATGACCCGCAAGTTCGCGACCGAGCGGTCGGGCGGGCCGAGCGACTTCGATGCCCTCCTCACGCGTGCCCAGGAAGGGATCTGGAAGGCCGACGAGCGCCTGGACGACCCGCTCAAGTTTCCGCACTACGTCAGCCGCGTGTGCAAGAACGCGCTTCTGACCCACCGCGAGCGCCGCCGGACGACCGTCGAGGCGGACGACACCACGCTCGCGCCCGTCTTCGACGACGAGGTATCCGGCGACGACCGCTCCGCCATCCGCCGCGACGTGGCGGACGCCATTTCAGGCCTCCCCGCCGCCGTGTGCGTCGTCGCCCGGATGCTCTTGCTGGACCGGCTGGACTTCGAGGCGGTCGCCGCCGCGACGGGCCACCCGGTCGCGACCGTCCGGACCTACGCCTCGAAGGCCAATGCCCGGCTGCGGGCGAGCCCGGCCCTACGCGCGCACCACTACGACGACGTCCTCCCGCCGGGCGCGCTCGGCCCAGACGGGTAGGGCCGAGATAAATCCGCGCCCGGTGGTTAGACCCGGCTCCATGGCGGGTCTTTGCTGTCGTCCTCCCTTCTTCCGCCGTGACCTCCCTCTCCGAACGCCTCGACGACTACGCCGTGCTCCCGCCCGACGAGCGGGCCGCGGTGGACCGCGAGGTCGCCGCGTCGGGCTCGCCCGGCGACGCCCGGCGCCTCGACGACGCCCACGCCCTGGCCGCCCTGCTGGACGCAGCGGCCGAGGCGGGACCGGTGACGCCCGACGACGTCGCAGCCTACCTCGCCGACCTCTCGCTGGGCCTCGACCCGTCCGATGCCAGCCGCGTCCGCGCTGCCCTCGACGCCGACCCGGCCCTGCGCGCCGAAGCGGACCGCATTCAGGCCCGCCTCGATGTCCTTCACGCAGACGCGGAAGCACCGGCCGCCCAGTTTGAGCGCCTCGCAGGCGAGCGCGCGGCCATCCCGGTAGAGACGCCGACGGCCACCGGCGCCGAACCTCGCGCCTTGCGCGACCCGCGGGCAGCCCGATCCCGCGCCTCGGACCGCTCCGCGGCAGTCCCACCGCGGTCGCGCACCGCCGGGGTCCGCCGCGCGCTCGTCCTGGCCACCGTCGTCGTGGCGGCGTACGGCGGTCTCTTCGGTGCGTTCGGGCGCGAGAAGACCGACCGGGCGCGCGTGTCCGATCTCGGGGATCTCGCCTCCTATGAGGCACCGACGATGCGCGGGACCGAAACCGACGCGCTCCCGGCCCGCCTCGACGCCGCCCTCGATGCCGTCTCGGACGCGCGGCGCTCGACGCTCGGCCTGTTCCCCCGGTACGACGCCGCGGCCCTCGACGCGGCGTCGGCGGAACTCGCCGCCGTCATCGGGGCGGCGGACACCGCGTCGACGGTTTCGCAGGAGGCCCGGCTCGCGCTCGCGCGCGTCCTCCTGTACCGGGGCCGCGACGCCGAGGCGGTCCGCCTGCTCGGGGCGCTCGTCCGCGAGCGGAGCTACCGCGGCCCCGAGGCGCGCCGGCTGCTCGACTTCGTCCGGACGCAGGACGGCGCGTAGGCGAGAGCGAGATCGGCCCGGACGAGCACGGCCTGTCACTCGACGGGGCCCTCACTCGACGGGGAACGTGTGGTACGTCCGCGGGAACGGCTCGCCGCGGAGCGTGAAGTGCCACCACTCCTTCGCGTAGTTGCGGAAGCCGCCGCGGGCCATCGCGGCGCGGAGCGTCTCCCGGTTGCGGCGCGCATCGGCCGGGACGCCCGCGAAGGCCGTCGCGGCGCGCGTGCTCAGGCAGTCGTAGGCGGTGCCCATGTCGAGGTCGCCGTCGTCGAAGCGCGCGTCGGCGGTGCCGTCGCGGTCGCGGTCGCAGCGCGGGAGCGGGCCGTCGGCGGGGTCCGGGTAGCGGCGCACGACGGACGCCGCGGCGGGGCGGCGGACGAGCGTGAGGTCGACAGTCGAGCCGCGCGTGTGGCCGCTGCGGGTCGCGATGTAGCCGCGGCGGAAGAGCGTCGCCGTAGGCTCGTCGGGGTAGAAGCCGCGTTTCATGGTCTCGTCGCCGCTGCGCGCCCAGCGCACGAAGTGGTCCACGGCGCTCTGCGGGCGGTAGCAGTCGTAGACCTTGAGCCCGAGGTCGCGGCGCGCGAGATCGGCGTCGACGCGGGCGAGCGCCTCGGCAGCCTCGGCCGTGAGGATGCACTCTGGGGCGCGGTAGCCGTCGATCGGCTCGCCGACAAAATTGAAGGCGGTGACGTAGCGCATCTCCTGGGCGATCTCCGGAGCCGCCTCGCGGAGGTACACGAACCCGTCGGGAAGCGGCGGGGCCGGCGGCGCGGCCAGCGGGGACGGCTCGCGGAGGTCAACGTCGTCCGCAGCCGTCGGGACGGGCGTCGCCTGTAGTCCCTGCCGCGACGTGTCGGCCATCGCCTCGATCCGCGTCTCCGCCGGTGGGGCACCGAGCCCGGTGGGGGCCTCTGCCGGCGACTGGCCGGCGCACCCGGCGGCGAGCCAGAGGCCGGCGAGAGCGATTCGGGCAGGCAGCATCGGCAGCGCGGCAGGCGGGCGGCTCAAGCTAGGCCTGCCCCGGCGCGTCGCCGGCGCGGTCGAACAGAAACCCGCGGACGAGGCACGGCGATGGGGCCCCCGCGACCTGCCAGTCCTCGCCGACGACGAACTCGCGGGCGAGCCGCAGCCCCGCCGCCGCCGCCTCGGCGAGGAACGCCTCCCGGCCGAGGCACCACCCGTAGATCGAGAGGCCGGACCCGTATCCGTACTCCTCCGGCACGTGCTGGACGTACACCACCGACGGCCCCGCGGTGACGGGCAAGCGGGTCACCACGAGCGACCGGCTCGCCGACGCGGCGAGCCGGCGGAACGTGCCCTGCCACTCCGGGA